>JAJRUK010000113.1 GCA_024277835.1 Planctomycetota bacterium
CAATGCGTCCGCGGATGCGGGCGAAGGTGCTGGCACGGAGGCTGCCGCTGATGACACAGGCGGCCACGAATAACGCGAGCACGGGCGGTGCCCCCCAGCGATCCGTGGCGGAGCGCGTTCCGCCGCACGATCTCGACGCGGAAAAAGCGCTTCTTGGCTCGATGATGATGAGTCGGGATGCGATCGCCGAGGTCATCCCAATTATCAGCGTCGTCGATGCCCGATGGTTTTACCTGCCCGTTCACGAGAAGCTCTTCGAAGTTCTCGTCGACCTATACGACGACCCCGCCAAGGCGATCGACTTGATCGTTGTCTCCGATGAACTGCGCCGGCGCGACCTGCTCGAGTTCATCGGTGGCCAGGATTACATGATTCATCTGGCGGAGAGCTTCGCCGAGTGGGCGAACGCCGAACACTATGCGCGCATCGTTCGCGACCGCGGGATGCTTCGTGATTTGATTCGCGCGAGCGGGATGATCGCCGACGAAGCTTACGCGGGGATTGATGAAGCCCGTAACATTCTCGATCACGCCGAGCAGACGATCTTTGAGGTCACCGAGAAGCGCGTCTCGGGCCAAGTCATCGAAATCAAGGAAGCGATGCGGCGTCTATCGGCGCAGCTTGAGCTTGACGGTGGCGCGGGCAGTTGCACGGGGCTGCCGACCGGTTTTACCCAACTCGACGAGTACACAAGCGGTTTTCAACCCGGCGACTTGATTATTCTTGCCGGACGCCCATCCATGGGTAAGACAGCCCTTGGACTCACCATCTCGCAAAACGTCGCGTTGCAGCATAACCGTCCGGTCGCGTTCTTTTCGATGGAAATGAGTTCGGATCAGATCGCGCAGCGGCTCGTTTGCTCGTATGGTCACGGGATCGACGCCCAGCGATTGCGACGGCGAATGCTCTCGCCGGAAGAACAACGGAATTTGATGGATGCTTGCGCCCAGTACGAAACCGCCCCGCTCTTTATCGATGATACGCCGGGCGTTTCCGTGATGGAGCTTCGCTCAAAAGCTCGGCGACTGAAGCAGCGTCAGGATATCCAGGCCGTGTTTGTCGATTACCTGCAACTGATGCACTCGCCGCGAGCGGAAAGTCGGCAGGTCGAAATTTCAACGATCAGCCGCGGACTCAAAGCGCTCGGGCGAGAGCTTGGGATTCCGATTATCGCACTAGCGCAGCTTAATCGCCTGGCAGAAGGTCGCAGCGACAAGCGACCGATCATGAGCGACCTGCGAGAGTCTGGCGCGATCGAGCAGGACGCGGATGTCATTCTGCTGATCCATCGCGAGGAATACTACAATCGCGACGACGAAAGCATTAAGGGCATGGCCGAGTTGATTATCGCGAAACAACGCAATGGGCCTACGGGCGTCGTGAATCTTAGCTTCAACAGCAAGTTTACCCGCTTCTCCAATTTCACCGCCGAGGCGGAGTCCTATGTCCCGGCGGGCGGCGGCGCTCCCTTCTAGAATTCTCCTGAAAACTAACAGGGGTTGATGTTGTGCAGTTTCCCTTGCTGCGCGTTGCGGTTATGATCCCGGCATGTTGCCGGGCAACCGCTCGGAGCGCGTCGGTCGCACGATTCGGGATTGTTCATTGATCAGAGTTCACTCAAACATCGCCCTTCGTCCGGTATGCTTCGCGCTGGCTATCGCCATGATGAGCGCGGTCGTCGGCGCACAGCAAACCGCGGCACCACCCCCCCCCGCCCCAAAAGAAAACCAGCCGCGCATCCGCTCGATCCTCTTTGAGGGATCGAATGCGTTTACGACAAAAGAACTAGCCCGTCAGATCACGACCAAGACGGCGTTCTGGTTCATACGTCCCGGCGACTTCGAACAAAACAAAGTCGAGATCGACACCGCCCGGTTGCAGAACTTCTATCGCGACGCGGGTTATCTTGATGCCACGGCGACATTTGCGACGTCGCTGAGCGATAACGGTCTCGACATGACGCTGACGTTTACCATTAACGAAGGCGACACCTACGCGATTGAGACGATCCTGTTCGAGGGCAACGCGACACTTTCGGTGGATGAACTCAAGGCGCTGATCTCATCCACTGAGGGTGAAACGGTCAGACGCCCCACCATCGACACGGACGTTCGAGCGATTCAACAGCGCTACGGCGAGCTTGGTTTTCTTTACTCCTCCGTCCGAGCGTTGCGGGTGTTCTCCGAAACGCCGGGGCAGGTTCGCATTACCTACCAGATCCACGAAGGGGAGCGATATCGGATCGGCAAGATCGCCGTTCGCGGAAATACACGAACGAAGGACAAAGTCGTTCGGCGTGCGCTGCGACTGTATCCACCCGACGACTGGTTCAACATCAACGAAGCACGCGAAGCGGAGAAACGCCTTCGCAACACAAAGATTTTCAGCTCAGCCCGGGTCATTCCGGTCGGGAATCAGCCAGACGTACGCGACGCGGTCATTGACGTCACTGAGACTGACAAAGCTGGCGACTTTCTGTTTGCGTTGGGCGTAACCAGCAACAGTGGTCTGGTTGGTTCCGTCGTGCTAGACCTGCAAAACTTCGATCTCTCCGATCCTCCGCGCGATTCGAAGGAATTCTGGGCTGGCCGGGCCTTTTTTGGGGGCGGTCAGAGGTTGCGAATCGAGCTTCAACCAGGCACACAGCTCTCGCGGTTCCGAATCGACTTTACCGAGCCATTTCTGTATGACCAACCGCTTCGATTCGACGCGAACCTCTACGCATTCACGCGAGGGCGCGACGGCTATGGCGAGACTAGAACAGGTCTCGCCGTCAGTTTCGGAAAACGATTCGAGACGGGAAGGCTCACGGGTTGGTCGGGAGAGCTGGCGTTTCGCACCGAAGCGGTCACGGTCGATGATCTTCAATTGTTTTCGTCCAGCGAAATTCGCAACGATAAGGGCAGCAACCTCCTGCTGTCGGTCAAGGCGAGTGTTGCTCGCGACCGAACCGACAGTCGGTTCGTCCCGACGGATGGCGATCGTATTCGCCTCAGCGCCGAGCAGTTCATCGGCGACAGGAATTTCGCGAAACTCACGTTTGACTATGACTGGTACAAGACGCTCCGCGCGGACCGGATGGATCGCAAGCATGTGTTGCATCTGCAAGCGAACGGCGGCGCGATCCTGGGCGATTCACCGGTGTTTGAACGATTCTTCGCGGGTGGAACCGGTTCGATTCGCGGTTTCGCGTTCCGCGGCGTGGGCGAATACGACGGAATCGACAAGAACAACATAGGCGGCGATTTTATGTTGCTCCTTGGGGCGGAGTACAGCTATCCCATCATCGGCGACAAGTTTCGTGGCCACGTCTTCCTTGATACCGGGGCGGTTGGTCAGGGGCCGATGCGAGCGGCGATCGGAACCGGGGTCCGCTTCACGCTGGACATCATCGGACCGGTCCCGATTGAGCTGAACCTTGCGATGCCCGTCTCGTCTGATCGGAATGATGATCAGCAAATATTCAGCTTTGTCCTCGGGGGTCTGTTCTAGAAAACCGGTCGTTTTGGATGTTTCTTGCCGCCAACAGCTGGCGGGCTTTGCGACTTGTGTTTCCCAGTGTTACGATCCGGGTCGGCCCGAGCGCGCTCGCCGGGACATGGATTCGATATTCAACAGAGGATTGCAGACGATGACACGAACACATTTTTTCCTGATGGCGACGTTGGCGCTGATTGTTGCGACGCCCCGGATGGCGGCGGCGCAGACGAAGGTCGCCGTCATTAACATCCCCGACGTTTCGGACAAATACAACAAGACGGCTGATCTGGAAGGTCGGTTCGAGCGAATCCGACAGGAGGCAAACAAGCAGCGACAAGCCATCCGTGATCGGATCGAGCGAACGAAGCGATCGCTTCAGGAAGAAGTCAAACCGGGAACCGAGGCCTTCCGATCGCGACTCAAAGAGCTTGCGATGCTCGAGGCGGAACTCAAGTGGTTTACCGAGGTCGAAGGGCAGCGGATCGAAAAAGGGCTTGCGGACTCGTTGCGGGAAATCTTCGACGACATTCAAGCTGCCGTGGCAGCCATCGCCACGGAGCGCGGTTTGGATATCGTCATCGCCAGCGACCAACTCCCGCAAGAAGGCGGAGGTGATCCCGGGCAAATTCGCCAGCAGATTCTGCTGCAAAAAGTCCTCTATTGGAATCCCAAGACCGACATCACGGCGGAAGTGATCTCGCGCCTGAACGCTGGCTACAAAGGACCGAGTCCGTCGGGCGGCGGAAGCGGCGGTCCTGCACCGACCTCGGGCGATGACCGGTAGATCAGAATGAGTCACACGTATACGGTCGCAAGACTGGCGGAAATCGTTGGCGGTGAGGTTCGCGGTGACGGGTCTATCGCGATTACAAACGTCGCCGACCTTCGCGAAGCGTCGGCGACTGATGCGTCCTGGCTTAGCTCGCCGCAGTTCCGCAAGCACATGGACACGACGACCGCGGGGGTTGTGTTGATCCCGACGTCGATGGATGTTGCTGCGCCGTGCGCGATTGTGTGCGAAAACATACAGCGATCCATCGCGAAACTCCTGGCTGCGTTCAGCCCGCAATTGATAGGTTTGAAACCCGGCGTGCATCCGTCAGCCGTCGTTGACGCGACCGCGTCGCTGGGTGAAGGCGTTTGCGTCGGTCCGCATGTCACGATCGACGCAGGTACGACCGTGGGCGATCGAACCGAGCTACAGGCTGGCGTTTGCGTCGGCGAAAACGTCGCGATCGGCGCGGACTGCTGCCTTCAGCAAAACGTCGTCATCCGTCATGGCTGTCGCCTTGGAGATCGGGTGACGATTCTGCCGAATTCTGTCATTGGCGGCGATGGGTTCGGCTTTTTCTACGATGAGGGTGCTCACCAGCGAATTCCGCACGTCGGGGGCGTGATTATTGAAGATGACGTGGAAATCGGTGCTTGTAGCTGCATCGACCGGGCGAAATTTGGCCACACGGTCATCGGAGCAGGCACGAAGATTGATAATCTTGTGCAGCTTGCCCATAATGTCCGCGTCGGGCGGAGTTGTGTGATCGTCGCGCAGACCGGGATCGCCGGTAGCGTGCGAATCGGCGACGGATGCGTTTTCGCCGGTCGATCAGGAGCGAGTGACAATATCACAATCGGCGACGGAGCGCAGATCGCTGCGACGTCCGTGCCGTGGGCGGATGTGCCGGCCGGTGCGAAGATGGCAGGAACGCCGGCGCAAGATAGTACGCAAGAGCATCGAATGCAGATTCATATGCGCCGACTTCCGGCGCTGGCGGCGAAGCTTAAGAAGCTCATCGCTCGAGTAGATAAAGTTGAAGCATCAGCGGACAATCAGCAATGACGTAGAGCTTCAGGGGCGGGGTCTGTTCACTGGCGAACCCGTTGCGATCCGAATGCGCCCGGGAGAACCGAACACGGGCATCTGGTTCGTTCGCACTGACCAATCCCCCCCCATTCGGATTCGCGCGCACGTTGACAATGTTTCAAAGCGGGCGCGGCGGACGGCGCTGCGCAATGGGACGGTCGCGATCGAGACAGTCGAGCATTGCTTGAGCGCATGCGCCGGGTTGAACCTCGACAACATCCAGATCGAACTCAACGCCAACGAAATTCCGGCCATGGACGGCAGCAGTCTTGCGTTCGTGACCGAGCTTCGCAAGGCGGGTATTCGTGAGCAGGAACCGCTTCGAACGCCGTATGTTGTCACAGACGTCGTCCGCGTCGTTGATGGAGATTCAGAGCTTGTCGCCCTGCCACCGCTCGATCCTGATGAAGAACACCTCGAAGTTTCGTACGACCTGGACTATGGTTCGGGGAATCCGATCGGTCGACAGAGTTACCGCGTGCTTGTCACCCCGGAGAGCTTTGAGGCAAACATTGCCCCCGCACGCACGTTCGTTCTTGAGGAAGAAGCGGCGAAGTTGCGCGAAGCGGGGTTGGGGGCGCACCTTCGACACGAGGATGTTCTTGTCTTCGGGAAAGATGGTCCGATTGATAACCGGCTTCGTTTCCCCGATGAATGCGTTCGACACAAAATTCTCGACCTGATCGGCGACCTTTCGCTGTTCGGATGCCCCATCGTCGGGCGCATCTTCGCCAGAAAGAGCGGGCATTCGCTCAACCATACGCTGGTGCGCGCTCTGGATAAACAACAGTCGCAGGCTCGCCGCAAGGATCGCCAGCGATCACCCGCCGTCGATATTCATGCGATTCAAAAGATCCTCCCCCACCGATACCCCTGCCTCATGGTCGATCGCATCATCGAGATCGAGGGCAGCGAACGGATCACGGGGATCAAAAACGTCTCAGTCAACGAAGCGTTTTTTCAGGGACATTATCCCGGCGACCCGATCATGCCGGGCGTTCTGATTATCGAAGCGCTCGCGCAGATCGGCGGCGTATTGTTAAGTCAAGAGCTGGAGCACAAGGGCAAGGTCGCCGTCCTGCTCAGTCTGGACAAGGTCAAGTTTCGTCGTGCGGTGCGACCGGGCGATCAGCTCATTCTACACGCCGAGACGATCCGCGTACGATCGTCGACAGGCCACATTCGCGGGCGGGCGATGGTCAACGACGAACTTGCAGCCGAGGCAGAAATCAAGTTTATTCTGACCGACGCAGAGTCGAAGTGAGAGGAACGTTTTCGGTGAGTATTCATCCATCAGCCATTGTGGACCCAACAGCAACGATCGGCAGCGACGTGGAGATCGGTGCGTTTAGCATCGTCGGCGCGAACGTGACGCTGGGCAACCGGTGCAAAGTGCATCACCACGCCATCATCGAGGGGTACACCACATTGGGCGACGGGTGCGAAGTCTATCCGCAGGCGGTCCTTGGGATGGCTCCTCAAGACCTGAAGTTCTCCGGAGAGAAAACGACGCTCGTCATCGGAAAGAACAACATTTTTCGAGAAATGGTGACGGTTCATCCCGGAACAGGAAACGGCGGCGGCGAAACGACGATCGGGGACAACAACCTGTTTCTCATCGGTGTTCATATCGCTCACGACTGCCGCATCGGAAGTCGATGCGTCTTTGCGAACTACGTTCAGCTGGCCGGGCATATTCATGTCGCGGACCACGTGAACATGGGCGGACACTCCGCCGTTCACCACTTCGTCAGCATCGGGCGGCATGCGTTTATCGGCGGGATGACGCGCGTCGCTGCCGACGTGCCGCCGTTTGTGATTCTTGTGGCTGCTCGCGGGACACGGTCGGAAGTACGAATGATTAACGGGGTCGGGTTGCAACGAAACAAATTCAGCACGGACGAGATCACGGCGCTGAAAGATGCGTTCATGAAAATTTTCGCCCGACGGGCCCGCCTGTCAGGAACACCAATACGTGATCGTGTCGAAGCGGTGCTCGCCGCAGACTCCGTCAACCCGTGCGTGGCCGAGTTGTGCGAGTTCCTGATGCGTTCCTTCGCACACGGGCGACATGGTAGATATCTCGAATCACTGCGTGCGGATCGCGTTCATCGAGACTCGTGGAATGCGTCAAGCGATTTCAAGCTGACCGTCAACGTCGTCGGCGATGGCGAAGTGACTCGCACGCCAAGAGCCAACGGCGACGGCAATGGCGCTGCGTACGAGCTGACGGCCCTCGCAAGTCCCGGGTGGGCCTTTTCAGGTTGGGACGGAAACCTCTCCGGCAGCAGCAATCCTGCCCTGTTAACGCTCGACCAGAACAAAACCGTCGATGCGACCTTTGCAAAACTCTCCAACACGGATTGACCCAAGACGATGTCAGACAAACCCCTTCGCGTCGCAGTTGTCGGCGCTGGACACATGGGACGACACCATGTTCGCGTCTATTCGCAGCTTGATGGCTGTGAGCTGGTCGCGGTGGTCGATCGAGACCTTGATCGTGCGCGAAAGTACGCGAGCGAGTTCGGCGGCGAAGCGTTTGCGGCGATCGACGATGTACCGGGCGATCTTGATGCCGCAACCGTCGCTGTCCCAACCGTTTACCACGCCGACGTCGCGATCCCTCTGATGGAACGTGGAACGGCGGTTCTCGTAGAAAAGCCGCTCGCGCATAACGCGGTCACCGCAAAGCAACTCGTCGATGCCTCGAAAAGAACCGGCCAGGTGATGCAGGTCGGACACTCCGAACGATTCAATCCGATCGTGCAGGCGATGCTCAAGATGAACGTAACGCCGCAGTTTATCGAGACGCAGCGGGTTAGCCCCTTTACGTTTCGAAGCGCGGACATTGGCGTTGTGTTCGATATGATGATTCATGATATCGACATCGTGTTGCACCTGGTCCGCCAGCGTCCAAAGTCGGTCGATGCATCTGGCGTGGCGGTGCTTGGCAACCATGAAGACGTTGCCAACGCACGAATCCGTTTTGCTGGCGGCGCGGTCGCCAACCTGACCGCCTCTCGCCTCGCGTTAAAGACCGAGCGGCGTCTGCGAATCTTTTGTCCGAGCGCGTACCTCTCGATGGACTACCAGGCCAAGACCGGCGTGGCGATCAAGCTCGCGGACAACCTCGACCTGATAAGGATGGCCAAGGAACGCAACTTTGATGACTTGTCGCAGATGGCGTCGCTGGACTTTGGATCGATGATCAAAGTTGATCCGATTCAGGTCGATGACACGGAACCTCTAAAGACGGAGATCGCGACTTTCCTCGACTCGGTCCGAACGGGAACGGGTACCGGCGTCACTGCCGACGAGGGCTACGCTGCCGTGGAACTGGCGGAGCGGATCACCAAACAGGTCGCGGAAGAGGGCTGGGGCGACGCCCTCACGAAAGAGGCAGGTCAGCCAGCGCCGGGTTAGAGCAAGCAGCAGTCAACTCGTAGAGCATGCAATAGTCAACGCTGACGGGCCTTTTCTTCCGTCCCCTCTGTACCCAAGGGGGGATCGAGAGGGGTTGCCCGGATCTCAAGAGTGTCAGATGCAATAGCAGATGAAATTGTGGGCGGATCCGGGTCAGATTCGTAAAAATAGACCAACCGTCTTGATCGCGTAACATTTCGCATCCGAGCAGAATCGGTCCCCACCGCCGCTCATCCGTTTCCTGTTTTTCCCAGACCAGCGATCAAGCCGGTTAGTCAACTTGGGTAAACTGTTGGAGGTTCTTCAGTCAACGTTTCCCAATGAGTTTCGTCTTGCCTTTTCTTCCTCACTCCCTGGAAGCGCCTGCGCCAACGCCGGCAGTGCTCTACATCCCCGTCCCGAGGGATCCAAAGCGCACCAGCGCGACGCAAGACGCAACCTGGGTGGGAGTAGTGAAGGCAGGTGGCTTCGCGGCCCCGCTAGGAAGGACACATCGAAACCACAGGTTTCGTCACCCAATACGATTGCGCGCCAGCATCCACAGAGACACACTGCAAGCACAAAAAGCGCAGCATGGGTCTGCAACACAGAAAAACGCACAGCTAGGTTTTCAAACTACGAACTTCAAGACAGGAAAGACGGTGGGGTGTGTCTATCTTCTAGATAAGCGATAAGAGGGCTGATCGAATAATGATGTTCAGGGGTATAAAATGAACTTCGTTATGTATATAAAATACTCGTCGTCCCTAAGACCTCGCCTGCCAATATTCAGTTTTGCTCGTCCGGTAAAGTATACCGGATCTAGGTGTCTTGTCAACACAAATCACTCTACCAGACCTCGATTACGGCCTGAAATTAGAGTTTTCACATACTTGTAGCCACTACTGCGAGGCTCGGTCCGGCGCGAGGCGATCCATGGCTGCGATGGCCCAGGTGTGGTCCGGATCGCCGTCCAGGGCCTTCAAGAAGGCATCCGAGGCCTCTGACTCTCGACCCAGATCGGTTAGAATCTCACCCCGCAAACACAGCAAATCCGTCGCAGCGTCGCCGGAGAAAACATTTTCCGACAAAACCGCCAACGCTGACTCCGGATGACCGCCTCGCCAGAGGGCAGTTGCTCGCAGCGCGGTCGCCGCGGCATCCCGAGGATGCGACACGGCGTAATCGGCGATAACATCGACTGCTCGCCCTGCCATATCAGCCTTGAGCAGACAGCCCGCCAGCTTTCGTCGAATCGTCCCTTCACCAGCCACCGGCGGAACGTCGCCATCCACCAACGGCGACAGAACCGCGATGGCTTCGTTGCATCGATCTTCGCTGGCAAGGTTCAACCCCAGCGACCGGGATACCGACGGATCGGGCGACCCCCGGACGAGGGCCATGGAATAATATTCGATCGCCTGTGCCCGATCGCCATTGAGTTCCGCAATGCGAGCGACGAGCTTGGCGATCTCGTGCGACTCGTCGAAACGGTCAAGATCCTCAACAAGCATCGCAATCGCCTCATCGCAGCGATCCAGCGTGGCTAAGCATTCCGCGTGGGCAAGCAGATATTCAATCCGGTCGCCGTCCAGCTCCTGCGCTCTGGCGAACTCCATGACCGCACGGTCAACCTCACCCCGCTGCTCAAACAATACGCCGCGCACATAGTGAATGTCGCCGTTGACGATGCCGAGACGCAAGGCGTGCATGATGGCAGCGTTGGCGGACGCCGATTGACCGAGCTCAAGATTCGCAAACGCGATGAGAACATAACTCTTGCCAAGCTTGGGCGACAGCGCAAGGGCAGCCGTCGCGTTGGCGATCGCTTCTTTGAAAAGACCCTGGTCGAACTGTTGCTGGGCGAGTTGCTGCTTGACGCGCGCTCGAACATCGTTCCACTGATTCGTGGCTTTGATTTTGGACTCTTGATGCGTCGGGCGATGACACCCCCCGCTTGCAAGTAAACCGCAAAAGACGGTGGTCATGGAAAAAGCGTATATCGTTCGACTAATCATCTCCGCCCCCTTGCTGATCTTTCGGCGCGATCCCGAGTGAGTCCGGGCGACCGAATTGTGACATCGGGTAGCCGCGTTCCTGTGCTATCAACTTATGAATCATCGAGCGCGCGGCGGTTCCGTCGTCCTCCCACTCCCGCTTCTGGAGAATATCTTCTTTCATTCGGATCGCGGGAAGCAGTCGCCCGTTATTTCGTAGCGCGAAATCGAGATGCCAAAGGGCAAGATCGGAATCACCGGCCCTTCGTGCGGCGATCGCTTTTTGGAAATGCGTTTGTGCAAGTCGGTTTCGCCCCACAGACAGCATTCCGCGTCGCAACCCGGCACGAACGCGCTCGACATCCTCCCAGACTTCGCGAGACGCATCGGCGTAGCGATCCTGATCTTTGACGATGTGAATCGTCAAAAGGATGATGACTTCCTCGCGACTGGTGGTCTCGTCGTTAGCGCGAAAGAGCTGGCCGATCCCCGGCGCGTTTCCGAGACCGGGAACCTGCGAACGGCTGTCCGTCGTTACCTCTCGGAAGAGTCCGCCAATCAGAATCGTCTCGTTGTCGCGAACCATCACATTCGTCGTTACTTCGGTCGTCTGCTCGGATGGCAACCCCTGAGCGTTGACAAAACCGACGCTGTCTTCCGGATGAAGCTCGACACGAACCCAACCGTCGTTGCCAATGAAGGGTCGAAACACAAGCTGCGTCCCGGTTTCCAGAAATTTGACGGTCTGGATCGATTGCGTCTGGGTCACCGTTGTTGTCAGGAACCCGTCGCGACGCCCGACGATGACCTGCCCCTTCTGGCGGTTGACCGCGAGAATCTTAGGATTGGCAAGGACCGTTGTATCTGTGACCTGCTCGAGCGCTCGAAGAAAAACAGCAACATTGTCTTTGATCACGCCAAACGTCATCCCGCCATCCGGCAGCGTACTGATAAAGTCGGTCGTTGCGATCGCGTTCATCGCCTCGAACCTGTTCTGCGGAAGAGAGCCAAGCGTGATGTCCTGGATTCCGTTGGAGACCGCACCAAGCATCTCAAGATCAACCCCCCCAACGATCGAAAAGTCAACGCCGAGCGAGTTCTGATCGGTCAACGCAGCCCGCAGAATCGTCGCCTCGACAAGCACCTGTCGCGGGCGAATATCGACCTCGCGGATGAGTTTGTCGATGCGATCGAGCGTGGCGACACTTGCGGTGACGATGATGAAGTCGCTGCCTGCATAGGACTGTCCACCACCATCGGTCGCTTCGCTTTCAAGGCTTTCTGAAGGCTCTGGTGAGACGGACACTTCTTCGCCCTCATCTAACAGCGGCGTGATGTACCCCTGAGCATCCTTGGAGGCGATGTAGTTGAGGTGGAAAACGCGCGTCACCGACTTTTCCGACTTGACGACGCTGAGCTTCTCAAGCTCCTCTTTCGTGTTGATGTAGATGAACTTCCCGACCGTGCGAAAACCAGCACCATTGGTCGCAAGAATCGCGTGCAGCGCTTCATCGAAAGTCACGTCGTAAAGATCGGCAGTGACAGTTCCCTTGACACTTGGCGAGGCGACGATGTTTCGCTCGCTCTCAAGGGAGAGTAATTGCAGCACATCCGCAAGCGGCATGTCAACCACATGCAACTCAACGCCGCCGGCTGCGCTGACGGCGACGGCTGCGTCGCCGGTGGGTTCGTCCTGCGCCGACAGTGGCAATGAGATCGCAAGAATCGCGCACGAGATTATCGCTATGACGCGCCCCCGCCGTATCGAGCGTTCGTTGCGAACTGCGATTTCCAAAGCCCCCGAAAGCATGACAATATCCCTTTGGAACGCACGCCGGGAACGATACCTTCACCCCGACCGTCACGCCCAACCTTCACGATCGGTCGAGCGCGCACCGCAGCTACGATCCGCCTAGTTATCGGCACCTTCGATCCGGACATTAAGGGTTCCTCGTTCGAGAAGGCGCTTAATATCGGAAAGAAGCTTGTTGGTACGCTCAGTTTCCTTGACCAGCGTCAGCCGCTGCTTTCCCGCGTCGGGAATCTGAGCCTGAGCGGTTGGTAGCGCCGGCGACGCTCCAAACCACACGCGGAGGATCGTCATGGCTGCGATGGTCCAGAGAGCGCCCCTGACGATCGCCGGGAAACGCCTTGTGTTGCGTTGAAGGTTCATTCTGAGACTCCGATGTCGAACGATGGGGGCTCGTTCACAAAACTCGCGCCCGGTCCGACGATACGTTTGTTGAGACCTACAGGATTATCGGTCGCTGGCGGCGACTTCATGGGTTCCGGCGGGTAGTGCTGGAGAATCGGCGGTTTCGACCTCGCCACCGAGTTCGAGGGGCGATGGTGCGGACGAGGAGACTCCGGATATCCTCGACAACGACCCGAGCAGGATCATGGCGGCGACGGAACCAAAGACAGCTCCGAGCCGCGCGCGACGGACACGCGGCGTGTAGCTTGGCTCATAAATCACCAGAAGTCCCCCCACCGCGATGAGTGACATTGAGAGAAGCATGAGCGTAGGCGGTTGACCGACAAAGTGCGTCGCAAGTGGCGCTGCGACGATCACCGTGACCGCGCTACAAACCAGCAGGCGAGCTAACATCTTCGCACCTGCCGTCGAACGTCTCGCAACGCGAGCGAGTAGGACCGTCCGTCCGTACGACGTCGCGTACCCAATCGTCCCCGCCCCGCACGCTGCAATTACAATCGCAAACCACAACGGTACGGGCGGCTGCGCGCAAAGCGCGAAGGTACTCACTCCAACCACGATCCCGGAGACCGCACAAGACATTCCAAACGCACCGATCGTTCGAACCGTTGATTTCGGCGTGCAAGCACCCAGCGAAATGCCCACACCGACCGCCAGCAACAGCGGTGCGAGAACGCCGCCGGTGTTGACGTTGCCGAGAGTAAGCCACCGCACCGAAACAGTAATAGCGCAAACGCTCCCGCCTCCCACCGCAACGATGCTCGCCCGAAGGAGCGTTGGCCAGCGATCGCTAGAGGCCGGTAGCGGACCAGGCATGGACGGATCGCTCGACGATTCCGCGTGCGCCTGCGTTGAACCCAGCGCGGCTGCGCCGATCGCAACCAGCAGCGGCGGTAGCGCCGCTCCGATCAAAAGTGGATCGACCCGCGCTCCTGAGGCAGCGAATGTCTCGACAACCCACACACCAAGAGCAGCGC
>JAJRUK010000114.1 GCA_024277835.1 Planctomycetota bacterium
CTGTCGATTTGTTTCACTTCGCGTCGGAGCGATCATAGACGGACGCGAGACGTCGCACGACATCGCCCCGCCGATCGTCAAACGCGCCATGTTTGTTCCGCTCATTGCAACGACAGACCGAACAAGATCGATCGAAACGACGCGCGAGCCGCCAGCAGCAGGAGAACCCGAAACCAAAAGTCTCGACAGCTTCTCCCCGACATCAGCGGAAAAACCGGATAACTCGCAAACGTCGTCAAGACGAATCGAATCACCCACCACAAGCGCGGTAGGCCACAACCGGATCGAACTCGCTGATGCTTCCGACGCACAAGCGAAGCAAATGCTCGCCGCGATCAGAAGAACCTTCCCGGCGGTTCTTGTAACTTTGTTGTCGCAATCCTTGCGAATCATTGTTGCATCCTGCAATTTCATCCGCCCACTACTGGTCAGATGGATTTATTGATTAGAACCGCCTCAAGTTTGATACGATCTGCAGCGTCTCATCCGCCGACTGGATCGACTGACTATTCAGCTCGAACGACCGCTGCGTTGTG
Organism: Planctomycetota bacterium; assembly: GCA_024277835.1. Taxonomy (GTDB): domain Bacteria; phylum Planctomycetota; class Phycisphaerae; order UBA1845; family UBA1845; genus JAJRUK01. Next base: position 537 of record JAJRUK010000114.1, read on the forward strand.
ATCAAATCGATCAACTCTCGCACCGGATCGACGTTGCTGATTTCCAGCTCTCCCTGGTTGATCGAACCCAGTCCGTCCTGCTGGGGAGTGCCATTGACAGGCACGCCAGACGCATCGGTTTCAAGATAAAGGTTCCGACCAATCTGCTTGAGTCCTTCCGGGTTTACGAACCGCGCAACCTCGATCTGACCGACGGCCGATAGGGTGTTCGCCCCCTGCTGTCGCACGCGAACCTCGCCATTACGACTCACGACAATCTCGATGGCATCTGTCGGAATCGCGATCTGTGGTTCGAGGACTGCACCGTCGCTGTTACCCAAAATGATGTTTCCGATCGCGTTTTGACCGAAGTTGCCCGCTCGCGTATACGCGATCTGCTCCGTACCATCCTGAATCGTTCTGATTTGGAAGAAGCCCTCGCCGTCGATCCGCCAGTCCAGCGGTCGACCCGTTGGATCAACCGACCCTTCCGCAAAGTTGAGCTGCGTCCCCGACACCTTCACGCCCGTTCCAACCAATACGCCATGCGGAATCGGCTCATTGTTCTGGTTGAGTACGCCCGGCTCGCGACGAACCTGATAGAGCAAGTCCTCAAAGTTCACGCGAGACCGCTTGAAACCCTGCGTATTGATATTCGCAAGATTGTTCGCGACCACGTTGAGCTTCTCATCAAGTGCTCGCATTCCAGAAGCGGCTGCATATAGTGCGGTAATCGCCATAGCTCGTAAAAACTCCTACGCCATCCGTCCTATTGTTGAAACCGCCTGCCCCGTGAGCTGATCCTGAAGCTGGATCATCGTTGCATTGAGTTGATAGGCGCGAGACGCTTCGATCATCGCCGCGATCCCGGCCATCGGGTCAAACGTCGATCGCTCCAGCGCACTCGGTACAATCATGGCGGTGGATGGACGCATCTCGCCATCGCGAAGCTCAAACAACGTTTCGCCCGTCTTCCGAAGCTTTGTCGGATCATCCTGCGCGACCAGCGCAACGCGACCGACCTTGTCCGTGCCTTGCATCACTGTGCCATCTTTTGAAATCAACGGCGCAGGCCCCGCCGGGTCCAGGAGGATTGGTGCTCCGCCCGTATCGACGACGTTCCAGACGCCTGACCCCGTTGCAAGAACCACTTCACCCGTCGCGTTCATCGTGAACGTTCCGTTTCGCGTATACCGCGTCTCGTCACCATTTTTCACTTGAAAATAGCCATCACCCTGAATCGCCAAGTCCAACGGGCGGCCTGTGACATCGATGTGGCCCTGCTCCGTTGTGAACCGCGGCTGCAACACCTCAATGCCGCCGGACATTCGGTCCAGCACAGCGTCCTGAAAACGCATCCCGCCCGCGTCTTCACGGGACTCAACCGGTCGGCGCTGCATCACCGCGAGGTCATGCTTGAACCCCGTCGTCGATACATTGGCCATGTTGTTGGCCATGAGCGTCTGACGGTGCTCACTCACCTTCATCCCGGTCGTTGAAAGCCACATCCCGTAAGTGCTCACGCAGCGTCTCCGCGCCCGAACCCGTCAAGGGAGTCGGTATCGGTGTTTAGGTCGGAGCCGAGGTCGTGGCTTGAGTCCAAAGGCGGAACCGTGTCAACCTCAGCCGCCGCAACCTCTTCAAAGTGAGCACCCATCAGCGAGAGCGATTCAATCTGCACGAGCTTTCCGAGTCCGCTCCAACCGAGCGACAGCAGGTCGCCGCGTTTGCTCTCGCACTCCGGCACGTAGTCATGTTCTGCAACAAGTCTCATTGTCATCTCCATCCGCCGTGTGGCCCCGCTCAATGCGCCGGGATTCCACACGTCGAGAAGACCACCTAAGACAACGACCGTGCCACGACGCCGAAAGGTCGTGTTTTTCACAGGAAGAAAAGCCGAACAAGACTACTCCAACCTTCGCTGATACCGAACGTTACAGTTTTTTTGGATTGCGAGACCCCATCCGTACGCGCGTGAAGCGATCTGCTCGGAAAAGCGCAAGACCTGCCCCCCCGAACGCAGCCTTCGCCTGAATATCACAACAGAATCAACTCTCGGGATGATGGAAACTCAGAGAAAAACTGACATTCCTGAAACCAGAAGAAGTGCGAAACCGCCGTACCAGACGACCGCCGCGACCGCGTCCTATGCATCCGAACCGCGAGCGCCCCGTGTTTTGCCGCGACAGCACGCGGATCGCCTGCATCTACAGCACCGACCGCATCATTCCCCGACAGGACGCCCCCTCCCGAACCCCGGAAGGAACCGCAAAACACCCCCAAGGAGACTCGAACTCCTGTCTTCAGGATGAGAACCTGATATCCTAGGCCACTAGACGATGGGGGCCAAAAACGCGGCGAAACCGATACAAAGACCGACTCCACACATGCCACGAGGCGGGTACTATACCCTCACGCCGCGACGGGCGTCAACCGGACCCGCTCGAAAGAACCGCGGGGGATGCGTCCGATTCGCAGGGAGATTCCTGACCCGGGCTACGAACGCGACGGACCGGTGTCAGTACCCGATCGAGCAGACCCGGCAGACGAAACGCCACCCAGGAGCAGTCGTTGGACGACTTTAAGATCGAAAGTGAATTCTCTCCCCGCGGAGACCAACCCGCCGCGATCGAGAAGATCGTTGATGGTTTCACGGGCGACCGAAAACATCAGTGCTTGCTCGGCGTGACCGGATCGGGCAAAACGTTCACGGTCGCCAACGTGATCGAAAAACTCAGCGTGCCAACGCTGGTCATCTCGCACAACAAGACCCTGGCTGCACAACTTTACGAAGAATTCAAAGAGCTTTTTCCGCAAAACGCCGTCGAGTACTTCGTCAGCTACTACGACTATTACCAACCCGAAGCGTACATCCCCCAGCGAGACATCTACATCGAAAAAGACGCCTCGCGCAACGACGACCTCGATCGACTCCGACTGAGTACGACGAGCACCCTCGTAACCCGAGGCGACGCCATCATCGTCTCAAGCGTCTCCTGCATCTTCGGACTCGGCTCGCCGGAAG
>JAJRUK010000115.1 GCA_024277835.1 Planctomycetota bacterium
AAGTCGAACGACGGGTTTCGCATCGCGGAGGAGGATCTTCGTCTTCGTGGTCCGGGCGAGTTGATCGGCAAGCGTCAGCACGGGATCCCCGCGTTTCGCGTCGCGGATCTTGTGACAGATTTCGAGATTCTCGAGCAGGCTCGCGACGACGCAGCCGCCATTCTTCGGGCGGACCCGCTGCTCGAAGAGCCGGGCCACACCGCGCTCAAGAAAGCCCTTCTATCCAAACATCGCGGCGTCTTGAACCTGGCAGACGTCGCCTGACGCGCTGAGAGGGGTTCGTGCGGCTACTATCGGACCCTGCGTGGGTTTGAATCGGGAGACTTTGGGAGATATCATATTGCGATTGGTCGCGTGGCCCGCGGTTTGCTCGGAGCGAACACGGCGGTACGGCGCGACGATTCGCGGCGCGCGGTTCGCACCGTCGCGAGAGGCGGTGACGCCGATTCTGGGGGGAAAAGCGTGATGGTTGTAACATTTCGTCAGCGCGCGACTTATAGCGCGGTCATTGCAGGTGTACTCACCGCGATACCGCTTGCGGTTGCGTTTACATCCGGAGCGGGTTCTGCCCGCACCGGCGGACCAAGCAGCAACGGCGCGGGGTGCAATGCATGTCACCCGCACGAGTCTGGTTCGGGGTCGGTTCAATTGGTGGATGCGCCCCGTCGGTATCGTGCTGGCCAACCGTATGACTTCTCCGTGCGCGTGTCCGATGCGGACCAAGTCGGCGCTGGGTTTGAGATCAGCGTCGAGCAGGTCGGCGGGTCGGTTGGGACGCTACAGATTATCGATTCGATCAATACCAAGTTTGCCGACGGCGATCCTCGCTTTATTACGCACAAGTCCAGTGGGGTCGCCGATTCCCTGGCGACCTGGTCTGCGGGCGGTGACTCGTATGAGTATTTCGTCGGGTGGGATGCGCCCGCGAGCGATGTTGGGCCGCTGACGTTTTTCGTCTCGGGACTAGCGATCAACAACGCGACCTCGTTCGCTGGCGACAATTACTACTGGACGTTCGCGACCGCGCATTATGCGATGCCGGGAGATGCGGACGGTGATGGGGACCTGGACCTTTCCGACTTCGCTGTTTTGCAGCAGTGCTTCGGCGGCGGCAGGCCTGTTGTGCCGTTTGGAGGAGGTTGGCCTTATGCGTCCGTCGAGTGCGCGTTCTTGGACATGGGGATTGACGGATCGGTTGACGCGTTGGATGTTGAGCCATGGACGCTTGCGATGGACGGTCCCACTGCCACGAACTCGGCGGGATACGTTCTCGCCAGCGCGATTCGCGGTGGGCGACTTTATGACAGGTGGTGGCGCGAGGCCAACATCGCAGCCCCTGCGGGAGATCATCCGCTGTATCCTGCGGTGGGCGTAAGGTCGGGGACTACCACCTTTCGCTGTAAGGAATGCCACGGTTGGGACTACAAGGGCGTCGCTGGTGCGTACGCGAGCGGGTCGCATTTCACCGGGATTGCGGGCGTGATCGGTTCGACAAAGACGCCGCAAGAGATGTTTGCACTATTGAAGGCAGACCCGATAGAAGTTGCCAACGGTCATGATATGGATGCCTACGGAATGTCTGACAGTGACCTTTGGGACGTGATTCGATTCCTGAAGGACGAGGTCGTTGATACGGATGACTTCATCGACCCCGACGGCACGTTTCCCGGCGACCTGGGCCTTGGGCAGGGCGGCTACGGGGTCAACTGCACGTTTTGTCATGGGTCTGACGGGAAAAACCTCAACTTCGGAACTGCGCTTGATCCGGAGTATGTTGGCACGGTCGGCGCGAACAACCCCTGGGAACTGCTGCACATGATGCGCTTTGGCCACGCTGGTACACCGATGCCCTCAACCGAGTTGATCGGCTGGACGGATGAGCAAGTGATCGCCGTCGCAGCATACGCGGCGACACTACCGGTGAACTAGAGCAGGTACATGCAAGTCGTATCGGACCGGTTCTTCCGTCCCCCCAGTACTCAGGGGGGGATCGAGGGGCGCGCGCGTTGCACTTGGTTTGGGACTGCTATAGCAGCCCGATGGCCATCGTTCGGTCTTTGCTTTGATTATCCCACCGGGTGGGGTCCGAAGATGCGTCGTAACTCGTTCTTGATGAGTTTGACCTGCTTCGGGTCGTAGATGGCCCGAAAGCTGCCAGACAACGCCGCACTTGAAAACAGTGGTCGCGTTGGTGATGTTTGTCGCGACGGTTTGACAACCGCTCGGCCCAGCTCACCAGTCAACACACCCTTGCGTTTGCTTGTCCTGAAGAAAACCGACCCCGCCCCCTCAAATGTATGCCCTGTGGAAGACGCCATGATCGCGTAGTTAATCGTCGCGTTGATCTGATCGTTGTGGGCGATGGTCTGCCCCGGAATGCTTCGCCAGATGCTGCGAATGTGTACGACCTGGGTGAGGTCCAGCTCATCCGCCATGCGGCCAGCGTTCGCACGGCGGAGGATCAGATCGAGGTTGCCGTTGTCGTCGATGTCGTAGTAAGCTTCGTCGAAGCTTTCGACATAGTGGTTGGTCGAGCCGTCTTCGGCGAAGTCGATCACGTCAAGCCGCGACTGCTGAATCGTGCATGCGCAAAGGAGCGTGGTCAGAAGCGGTGTCGCGGCAACGAGAGCGGTGCGCCGAAGCCGTCGGTTGAATCGGGTGCCCTTCACGACCGGCGAGGCTATCTTGGCCGGGTCTTGGTGTCAACGAAACCCGGGGTTGCCGGGCGTTTCAAAAAGTGTGAAACGTTGTGCGTTTTTCGCGTGTTCGTTGTCGATTCTTCCGAGCCAACCTATAATGGTGTGTCGCAAGGTTGAGTGCCCGGGCGTTTGCCGACTTGGGCGATTGCGCCAAGGTTGGCAGGTTTTTTCCTGTGAGGATCAATGACTGAATCAGACATGCCCACCTGGAAGCTCGGTGTGGTTTCATTTCTCAATGCTCGGCGTCTGGTGTACGTGCTGGAACGCGCTGCCGACCTGGAACTCGTTTTTGAAGTTCCGTCGAAGCTGGCGGAGCGCGTCGATGCGGGCGAGGTCGATGTCGCGCTCGTGCCCGTGGTGGATTTTGCTGGCGCGGATCGACAGTGGCAGATCGTTTCGGATGCGTGCATCGGGTGCGATGGCGAGACGCTGACGGTTCGTGTTTTTTCGCGGGTTCCGCCTGAGCAGGTTCGACGTCTTCATGTCGATGGCGATTCGCACACGTCGGTCGTGTTGGCGGGCGTGATCTGGCGAGAGCTGTACGGCGCTAATCTCGAAATCGTGGCGTTTGGCGGCGACGAGACGGTGGATGAGTGTGAGGCGGTCTTGTTGATCGGCGACAAGGTCGTTCATAACTCGCTCTTGCATTACGACATCCAGACGGACCTTGGTTCTGCGTGGAAAACGCTCACGGGGTTGCCGTTTGTGTTTGCGGCGTGGGCGGGTCCGGTGGAGAGTGATTTTTCTAAACTTGGCGCACGCCTTTCCGCTGCTCGTGATGGAGGCGTGAAAGCGGCCGCGCTGATCGCCGCCGACTTTGGTCCGGGTTTGAATTGGCCTGTTGCGATGGCGGAGCGGTATTTGACCAAGCGACTGAAGTTCGAGCTTGGCGAGCGGCAGCGAGAAGCCATGCGCCTCTTCTTTGATCTAGCGTCGAAGCACAACCTATTGACCAACCCGCGGGAGCTTGTTTTCGCATGTCCGTAGCCCCAAATGCGATTATACCGCCGTCCTCGGCTCGCTTGTCCAAAGACGATGCGCTCGCGCTCTACCGGGATCTGTCCCTGCCAGAGCTTGGTCGCAAAGCGCACGAGGTCACAATGCGTCTTCATCCGGAAGCCTATCGCACCTACGTCGTTGATCGCAACATCAACTATGCGAATTACTGCACGGCGAAGTGCATCTTCTGTAACTTCAAAGCTGATCCGCCTGGGATGGACTCGGGGCGAAAGGATTTGCCCGGTGGCTACGTGCTTTCGTTTGAAGAGATCGGAAGCAAGATCGAAGAGCTGATCGACATTGGTGGCACGCAGGTATTGATGCAGGGCGGATTGGTTCCGGCGGAGATTCTCGGGTTCGACTGGTATCTGGATTTGCTTCGCTTTATCAAACGCGAGTATCCATCCATCCACATCCATGCGTTTAGCCCACCGGAGATTCATGCGTTTCATGAAATCTTTGACATGTCTGTGCGTGACGTTTTGCTTCGATTGCAGGAGGCCGGGTTGGATTCGATTCCGGGCGGCGGGGCCGAGATTCTGGTGGACCGCGTTCGACGAAAGATTGCGCAGGGGAAGACGACGGTCGATCAATACCTTGAGGTGATGCGCCAGTCGCATGGGATCGGAATGCGAACGAGCATCACGATGATGTTCGGACACATCGAGACGGTAGAGGAGCGGATCGAACATCTGCTGCGCGTGCGAGAGCTTCAAGATGAGACCGGCGGGTTCACAGCCTTTATCAGTTGGACGTTTCAGCCAGGCGGAACGCCGCTCGGTCGCGTTGAGCCGCTACCGCCGGACTTCGACGGCGTTCCCGATGGCAAGCATCTAGTGCTGGCCGATGCCCACGAATCGCTCCGAATGACGGCAATTTCGAGAATTTTTCTCGACAATATTTTGAACATTCAGGCAAGCTGGGTAACGCAGGGTGCCAAGATAGGTCAACTCTCACTTTTCTTTGGTGCGAACGATATGGGGTCCGTGATGATGGAGGAGAACGTGGTCTCGGCGGCTGGTACGACGTATCGCCTTACGGAGCAAGGGATTAGGGATGCGATCGCGTCGAGCGGATGGGTTCCGAAAAAGCGCAACTTCCACTACGGGCTTATTGAGTCCTAGCGTTGACTGGGTCGGAGCGTGGCGTATCCGGAACTTCCGATCGACCGCTTGGCTGAGATTTTTCTGGCATTTTGGTCCTACTTGTTGTTACAATCAGGCCACATCATTGTTTGGAACGGCTTGGAGGCAGCGAATGCAGAGGCGCTGTTTTCCTTGCTCGCGTGCGAGTCGCCGTTCGCTGAGTTAGAGATCGTTGTCAACTGTTGGATCGGGTCGGTGGGGCCGGACCGTTCTCGGTTGGTCCGCGCGGTCGGTTCGTAGTAGCGTGTCGAGTCTCCTCTGCCTATTTGTGAGTGCGGTGCATCAGTCCAAGTCGGTCCGGTGCATTGATCCACCAAGAGACAGGATGCGGGAATGGATCTGGAGTCTATCCAGAAAACGGCGAGGTCGGATCTTCTCCTGTCGGTTGATGACGGCGCGCCGGATGTGTTTCTGTGGGAACATTCGCTCCGAGTCGCGCGAAACGCGCGGCAGGTCGCTCATCTCGCGGAAGCTCGCGCTCTGGGTGTTGACGAACTCAGCGCTTTTGTTGCGGGTCTCTATCACGACGCGGGCTGGGCATCTCGGGTGAATTCCGGTGAGCTTGACCGCATGCATGTCCTACTTGGTCCCACGACCGAAGGTGACTGCGAGGCGGGCGCTTTGATGCTTGAGCGGAGTCTGCGCGGGCGGGTTTCGCCGATGGTTCTGGATCGCGCGGCTACTGCGGTGCGAACCCGGTTGGATCGCTCATCTCGTTCCCCAGATGCGGTTGTACTTGCTGAGGCAGAAGCGCTGGATGAGTTTGGCGTTTTACCGTTGTGGCTTGCGGTTCGTCGCGGGGCGCTTGAGGGGCGAGGTGTTGAAGCCGCGATCGAGAGTTGGGTCCGCAAGAAGGAATACAGTTTCTGGACAGCGAGGTTGACCGATTCGTTTCGGTTTTCGGAGGTTCGCGAGCTTGCCCGAATGCGGCTTACGCGGATCGAGCGTTTGATGGGGGAAGTGCAGCTTGAAAGCTTGGGGCAAGACCTGGCAGCCGTGGTAGGCGGTGTACCTCGCGAGGCGGCGACCGACGGGCTTGCGACGTAGTTCGAGGCAGCATATCGGACGTATATGCATCATTCTTTCGCGTCTCCGCCGTCGAGTGGGTGGACACGAAGCGGGTTTCGGCCTATAATGCGACAGTACGACGGGGGTGGCCGCGCCGGTTTGTTTGGGTGCGAGCCAATCGTCAATGGAGGCGTCCGATTGTTTCGCCGTCTCTGCAAAGTGGGGTTCTTAGATTTTAGCCGCTTCACGGGATGCGTTGTAGTCCGTTTTTTGGGCAACGATGCGGTCTTGTTGGACCCCGCGCGGATGAATCGCGTTTGGTTGCGGTGGCGCGCAGTTTGTTTTTTATGGGCGGTGGTCGAATTTGCTGCATCTCGGTTGAGATTCAGCGTCGGTCCGCCTAGAGTTTGACGAGTGGTTTCTAGGTGCATGTGCCTGCTACATCTCGCATGTGGTCTATAAGAAGGGGACGAGCTGATGAGGAAGGATTTTTTACTTACCTGTGCGATCGCGGCGTTTGCAATGCAAGCGCCCGTCTTTGGTGAGGCGATTATTGAGATTCGGGCGGTCCGACTGAACGATGCGCCGATTCCAGGTACCACGACGCTGGCCGTATCTCCAGGCGACAAGATCGAAGCGGAGTTCATTCTGCTCACTGGCTGGGGTGCAGATCTTCCAGACGGAATCCGCGGCGCTCAGGTCATTGTCAGTGGGCGACTTGGTGCGACTAGCGGTGGAAACGGTCGAGTTCTCCCGCTGGGCTGGGATGCGCCGTTGGACTTGATTGGCTGCACGATCCAGCAGGATTGCCCGATTGGTTTCCTTTGCAGCGCTGGGCAATGCCAAGGAGCGTCTCATTTTCCTGAGCTTGGGGCATCGATCGACGAGAATCGGCCGGACTTCCTGCTCTTTGGCGAAGACGTACTTTCGTTTATCGGGGTTACGACGCTCAACTACCGCCTCGGGACATCAGACCGTGTCACAGGCCAAGGACGAATCGACGATAGGCCTGAAGTCTATCTCGGGACCTACATTGTGGTCGTCAGCGACTTCGCGTGTGGTACGTTTACGTTCACGGGGATCACTGAGAGCATCGCAGCCATCTCGGAGCTGATTGGTCCCGACGGTCTCACCTCCGTGGTGCCGACCTTCGTTCCCCTCGAACTCGACACAGGGGCGTGCGGTCCGATTCCAACCGATACGTCTGGCTCATTGAACTGCTCGCTCGACGCAAGGTATCCGCATCCAATCAACAGTGGGTCTCCGGTCTTTGCAGAGAACTCCTTCGTGCTTGACTTTGACGTAAGCCCTGTTGGGCTTTCGGCCAGCGACTTTGCGGCTTTCACTTTTCTTCCGACGTTCTTCCCGCCGGTGACGATTAGCAGTGTTCAGGTCCAAGGTACGACGGCGACTGTGACCTTGAACGGTCAGTTTGCAGATGACAAGTGGACTTGTATTCGGCACCTCGATACGAATCGAAGCTTCTGTCGTGGAAATCTGCCTGGCGACTCGGATCAGAACTCGGTCGTTGATCTTGACGACATCGATCGGTTGCTTGTTGATCTCGATCCGCCGACGCTTGTCGATGGGCAGCCCTACATTCCGCTGGATGTTGTCGCCCGCGACATTGATCGTAGCGGGACGTTCGGGCCGCTGGACTTGTTGGCAAGCCTGAATTTGCTCGGTGGTTCTGGCGCGTTTTCGCCTGGTTATGAAGGTGCTTCGTTGAACCTCGCTTGCCCCAGCACCCCGGCACCGTAGTCCGCTTTGCGGGTCGGATTTTGCGAACGATTCAAGCAGGCTCTCCTTGAGAGCCTGCTTCTTTTTTGCGCCGAGGGGGCGGAGTGGATTGTGTCCATCCTGTGCGCGGTGTACCCTATCGTAGTTTCTTTGAGATTTCTGAAGTCGAGCGTTCTTGGATCGTTCCGAGAGACGCCCTCGAACCGTTCCACAATGGAGTTCCTGACACCATGACCGCTCTGGATGCGATTACAACGCTCGAACCGACGCTTGTCTGGAAGTTCTTTATCGGGATGGCAGCGGTTCCCAGACCGTCAAAACGCGAGGAGAAGATTCGCGAGCATATGAAGAACGTTGTTTCGGGGGCTGGGTTTGATTTTCGCGAAGACGCATGTGGGAACCTGGTGGTCAACGTTCCAGCATCCAAAGGGTGCGAGAAAGCTCCTATCATCGTCCTGCAGGCGCACCTTGATATGGTGTGCGAGAAAAACGCCGGGACGAAGCACGATTTTGACAACGATCCGATCAAGCTGATTCTCGACAAAGACCCCGCCAAGAATGATGAGCCGATTGTTTGTGCGGATGGGACGACGCTCGGTGCGGACAACGGGATTGGTGTTGCGATGGCGATGGCTGCGGCGACGTCGCCGGACGTTAAGCATCCTCGTCTGGAGCTTCTTTTCACGCTTGACGAGGAAGACGGCATGACGGGTGCGAAAGCGCTGACGCCGGAATCCTTTCGCGGACGGACGATGTTGAACCTTGATACGGAAGAGGACGACTATCTGCTGATCGGTTGTGCGGGTGGTTGCGATACCGTTCTAACGTGGTCGCTCGGGCTTGCGCCAATTGATTCGGGAGATGAGGTCGTTCGTGTTTCCGTGACGGGACTTCGCGGTGGGCATAGTGGCTGCGATATTGTGGAGAATCGCGGGAACGCTGTGAAACTCCTGACGCAGACGCTTCTTCGCGGCGGAGGAGAGAGTTTACGAATTGTCTCGATCAACGCCGGCAGCAAGCGAAATGCGATCCCGCGCGAGGGAAATGCCATTGTTTGTGGATCGACCGGACTTCGTGATCGTCTCGCTGCTGCGGCCAAGGAGGTCGAGGCTGGCGGTAAGGACGCTTCTGCTGAGCCGAACTTGAGCATCGTCGTTGAGACGGATCAAGCATCTGCGGCGGTTGGAGTCGCGGAGACGACGACGTTCCTAGGAGCGCTTGCGAGTTGCCCCAGCGGTGTCATGGGGATGAGTCGCAAGGTGGCGGGTCTTGTCGAGACGTCAAACAATCTCGCGACCGCGCAGGGGTCGATCAGCGATGACGGGAAGACGCTGACCATCGAAGTAGCGAACCTTTCGCGAAGTTCTTCCGAGGTCTGGAAGACTGCGACCGCAGAGCAGATCGCCTCCATCGGAAGACTCGCGGGTGCGACGGTTCGACATCAGAACGAGTACCCCGGTTGGGATCCTCAGCCAGACTCGAAGGTGCTTGGGGTCTGCAAAGGGGTCTACGAGAAACTGTTTGGCGAATCGCCGCATATTCAGGCGATCCATGCCGGGTTGGAGTGCGGGATCATTGGGAAGCTCGTGGGCGATATGGATATGGTTTCGCTTGGTCCGTACATCCTCGGTGCGCACAGTCCCGATGAGCGGGTTTATGTGAACTCGGTGGCGCGGTCGTGGAAGTTGCTGGTTGCGGTGTTGGATGAGTTGTCGCGGGCGGATTAGGCGACGTCGATTACTCCACCGGCGGCTTGACACAGCATGGCGGCGCTTCGCTTGACCATGGCACCCGGCGGGGGAGTGAGCGTTGTTGAATGCTGGGGAGTCCTTGAGATTCGATTGTCCGCGCGGGCTAAAGCCACGTGGCTCGGGAGGATCAGACGGGGAGCTCGGTTTGCAGCACGTCAGGTGGCGGACTTTGGGTCCAGGGCGTTGCGGAGGGCGT
>JAJRUK010000116.1 GCA_024277835.1 Planctomycetota bacterium
CCGTCGGATGGCCAATCGCACACACGTAACGATTCTCCATCGCGGCGATCGTTCGTTCGGTAGGCCCCAGCTTTTGCGACTTACTCTCGCCCATCCCCGAGTGAATACTCGCCACGACCCAGTCGCATCGCGCAAGAATCTCGTTGGGATAATCCATCTCCCCACTCGCAAGAATATCGCACTCCGTACCAACCAAAACTTCAATCCCGTCAATCTCTTCATTCGCGGTACGAACGTCGTTGATCTGCTTCTCCATCCGATCGATCGACAGACCGTTTGCAATCGTACTGCTCTTCGAGTGATCGCAGATCGCAATGTACTTGTAGCCACGCTTTTTGGCCGCGATCGCCATCTCCGCAATGCTGCACTTCCCGTCGCTCGCGGTCGTGTGCATGTGAAGATCGCCGCGAATATCTTCCATCGCAACCAACTCAGGCAAGTCGTCGCCGAGTTCTAGCTCCCCGCGGTCTTCGCGCAACTCCGGCGGAATCCACGGCAGACCAAGCTTCTTGTAGATGCCTTCTTCGGTCTCCCCGGCAATCTGCGTCTCACCGTCGTACAACCCGTACTCGTTCAATCGCCACTTTTTTGCAACGGCCCGCTCGCGCAAACGAACGTTGTGCTCCTTCGACCCGCTAAAGTATTGCAGCGCCGCCCCGAACGATTCCCCGTCAACCACGCGAAGATCAACCTGCAACTCTCGCCCATCACCGAGATCAACCGTAACAGAACCCTTCGTATTCCCCTTCGCAAGAACGCGCACGACCCCATCGAACTTCGTAAACGCTTCAATGACCGCCCCGCCGTCAGTCGCTTCGCATAATAGATCCACATCGCCAACGGTTTCCTTCCCGCGCCGAAGCGAACCGGCAATCTCAACCTGTTTGACCCCGGGAAGTTTCGCGATGAGCTTGGAAAAAATGGCTGCGACCGGCAGCGCCCTGCCCATCGCCGTTCGGCCACCGCTCTTTTCCATAAACGCGATGCCCTCTCCGATTTTCTTGACGGAGGTCTCGCCCAGACCGGGCAGTTTCGCAAGCTCCCCCGACTCGATAACGCGCTTAAGGTCGTCAATACTGCCAACATTCAATTCACGATAGGCGAGCGCGACTTTCTTTGGCCCCATGCCCTGAATGTCGAGAAGCCGCGGCAACCCCGGTGGAAACTTCGCCTGCAACTCGTCAAGCACGTCGATGTGCCCCGTTTCGAGAAACTGCTTGATGCGGCTCGCCGTTCCCTTACCAACACCGGGGAGATCGGTAAGCCTCCCCGCTTCGCTGATCGTCTCCAGAGAGTCGGGACACTCTTTGATGGTCCGCGCGGCTTTCTTGTACGAGTTCACGCGGAACCGATCCGCACCATCGATTTCAAGCAGATCGGCGATTCGTTCAAATGCTCGGATAACATCGGCGTTGGACATGCGACTGATTGTACGGACGGCTCGTATCCGAGCAAAACACCCGAACGTCAAAAGTAGTCACACCGAGCGGCACCGGACGGAACAGTCTGCCCGGATCGGGAAAGCTACCCGCCACCAAGACCTTCATCGCGAAGATTCGAGACAAACATGTGCCCCGGCTCATGCACAATCGCAAGGTCGAGCTTCGCACCAAGGAGCGTCTCCATCGGCGTCACACCGCAGGCCCAGAAAACCGGCACCTCGTCATCGCCAATCGTCACCGCGTCACCATAGTCTGGCTGATCGATTCGCGCGATCCCGATCGCCGACGGATCGCCAACATGAACAGGCCCGCCATGCGCCAGTGGTGTCCTCGCCGTAACAAGCTCTGCCTCCTCCGCCTGCGCTGGCGTCATCGGACGCATCGAAACAACCAATGACCCCGCAAAGACACCGGCAGGATGACAAGACAAACTCGTGCGAAACATCGGAACATTCTTGCCTTCCGCAATGTGCCGAACCGGCAACCCCGCTTCCAACATTGCGGCTTCAAACGAAAACGAACAACCCAACAAAAACGCAACGAACGGATCACCCGACGCACCGACTTCATCCCACAAAGATGCAACCGACGCCGCCCGCTCCACGCAAACCCCATCGCGTAAGACACGATAACGAGGGAGGTCCGTCCGAAGATCGCTCCCGGGCGCTAAGCGCTTCGCCTCAAAACAACCTGGCGATGTGACTTCAAGAATCGGACAAGGCTTGGGATTAAGCTCGCAGAACCGGTGAAAATCCTTTGCAGCGCTCGCCCGCACAACGACAAGATTCGCCTGCACATATCCAAGAGCACAACCAGCGGTAGCCCCCGTCCACTCACCACGACGACACCGCTCGCGAATCTCCGCACCAGACAACGTCGCCAACCGCGCCAACCGAATCTGCTCATGCAACTCGTTGGCCATCCGCACCGTCTCATCAAGATCAAGCCCATCCACCGTCGCCGCCTTCGCCCGAGTCCGCCCGTCAACCGCACCGCCCTCAAGCACGGCCTTCTCAATCTGCGCGGCGATCGTCGCTGAATCAAAAAGAAGTTCCTCGCCACAAAGAACAGACAGCGCAGCCGTCAATCCATACGCCCCCCAATTCGATACGCCAGCAACAATGCAAAAGTCAGTCGCAACAACGCTCGCAATCTTTGAATCATGACCAACACTCGCCGCTGCACTGGCTGGAGACTCCGAAAACACTTTTCCCATCCCAATTTCATTCCCGCCGTCACCAATGCCGATCGTCGTCACACCGAGCGCCGGCGCATCGAGAAAAAGTTGATCCAGGGGCGCAGTACAATTCGAGATATCCTCACCGCGCATGTTTCGATAAGAACCATCCGCGGTTCGACCCACCCGTTCGATGGCCACCAGATGCGTCGGCGATGCATCCGAAAGATAATGGGAGCAATCAACAATCGGAACCACACCGAGGGACTGCAGAATCGGCGCATTGCGTTCATCCGTGAGATACTCAACTGAAACGCCGCGCCGCAAGAGCGCCTCGCCCAACACCACCGCACCCGGAGGCCCATCCGTCTCGCCGGCACCGACCTCCGGCACAAAGAACCCCGTCACAATCCCAACGCGCCGCGCACCAAGAAGTGATGTGGCTGCGAGGCGAAGTTGATCGCGAATCATCAGCGCAGATATATTTCGCCCGCCCGGATCACGAGCGATCAAACTCTCCAGCCGCGCGATGTGAGGATTCATCATCGAACCTCGCCCTCGCTCCGCCCCTCTCCGCGACATTGACTTTGATGCTGCCCCCAACCACCGCCGCCCGGCGTCTCAATACGCAAACGATCACCCCGCGCCACGCGCACCGAAGCAATCGATCCAAGCGAATGCTCACTGCCATCACAACGCACCAGCGTATTCATGCCCGCCATGCCGCGCTCGCCGCCCCGCAAACCATAAGGCGCAACCGTCCGCCGCTGACTAATGATCGAAACCTCAAGCGGTTCAAGAAACACGATCTCACGAACAACCCCGCACCCCCCGCGATACAAACCTTCCCCCCCCGACCCCTCGCGAATCGCAAACCGCACAAGCCGCACCGGATACCGCGACTCAAGCACCTCCGGATCAGTCAGCCGCGTGTTGGTCATGTGCGTATGCACCGCGTCCGCACCGTCAAATCCATCTCCCGCACCCGCGCCGCCACAAATCGTCTCGTAGTATCCAAAACGCTCATTGCCCAGCAGCACGTTATTCATCGTTCCCTGACTTGCTGCCACGGCACCCAGCGCACCGAACACACAATCCGTCACGCGCTGCGACGTCTCAACATTCCCGCCAGCCACCGCCGGCGACTTTTCTGGATCGACACCCGGCGATGGGTTGAGAAAGCACGCGGGCAACAAAATCTCAACCGGCGCAAGCACGCCGCTGTTGAGCGGAATGTCCTCATCAATCAAACACCGAATGCAATAGAGCACCGCACTGGTCACAATCGCCCGATTCGCGTTCAGATTCCCCGGCAAGACCGGATCGGTGCCCGCAAAATCGAACACCGCACGATCCCCGACAATCGAAACGCAAAGTCGAATCGTAGCACCATTATCAAGCTGATCCTCAAAACGATGTTGCCCATCAGGGAGTTTCGCAATCGCCGCCCGAGCTTTCTGTTCCGCTGCCCGCTGAATATGACCCATGTAAGCATGAACCACGCCTAGCCCGTAGCGATCCGCCATCCCCAGAAGCTCTCGAACCCCCGTCTGATTGGCTGCGACCTGCGCACCGACGTCCGCAATGTTCTCATCCGGCGTCCGCGACGGATACCGACCCGACACAAGCAGCGACCGAAGCGCATCGATCCGTGGCTGACCGTTTTTCATCCACCGAAACGCACGAACAACGACCCCCTCCTCCGCCAGACACGTCGAACCCGGCGGCATCGAGCCCGGTTTCATCCCACCGATCTCCGCATGATGCGCGCGACTCGCTACGAAGAAAATCAACCCCCCATCAGCGTCATGCACCGGCGTAACAACCGTCACGTCATTCAAGTGCGACCCGCCGCGATACGGATCGTTCGTCACATACACATCACCCGGAGCAAACGTCCCGACATCCTCCATCAATGCCTGAACGCACTCACTCATCGCACCCAGATGAACAGGAATATGCGGCGCATTCACCACAAGATCACCCGTCGGCGTAAACACCGCGCACGAAAAATCCAAACGCTCTTTTACGTTCGTAGAAAGGGCGGTCCGGCGTAGTGTCGTCCCCATCTGCTCGGCGATCGACGCGAACTGATTGTTGAACAGCTCAAGTTGTACCGGGTCCGCCGTTGTACCAACGCATTTCTTCGCATCCCCCGTCGCCCGATCAGTCAGAACAAGGTCGCCCGTTTCCGTCACCACCCCGCGCCATCCCTCGTCAACAACGATCGTACTCGTCTCTTCGATCACAATCGCCGGA
>JAJRUK010000117.1 GCA_024277835.1 Planctomycetota bacterium
CGGCACATTGATATCACAGCATCTTCACAGGCACTCACTCCGCGTGCGACCGGCGGAAGACCAAGAGTGCCACAGTCGGCTTGCCCGCCAGTGCTCGTTTGAACCCGTCAGCACACGATTTGCGCAATCCGCCCAACACGGTATCATCACACCAATAGAATCGAGCGACGCCTCGAATTCATTAACGCTCAACGGAGGGCAGCATGGCCACGAAACAAAAAAAGAACGAGATCATCCACGGTGACTGCGTGAAAACGCTCGCCACGCTCCCGGCTGGCTCTGTCGATCTCGCCTTCGCCGACCCGCCGTTCAACATTGGCTACGACTACGACGAGTACAACGACGACCTCTCCTGCAACGACTACCTCAACTGGTCGCGCGACTGGATCAAAGGCGTCATCCGCGTTCTCAAACCAAACGGCACTTTCTGGCTCGCTATCGGTGACGAATACGCAGCCGAGTTAAAAGTTATGGTCACCCGCGAGCTGGGCTTGACGTGTCGAAGCTGGGTCATCTGGTACTACACGTTCGGCGTCCACTGCACGCACAAGTTCACCCGCTCGCACGCGCACATGTTCCATTTCGTCAAAGACCCCAAAGACTTCACCTTCAACACGGACGACATCCGCGTCCCCTCGGCTAGGCAACTCGTCTACGGCGACAAACGAGCCAACCCCAAAGGCAGAGTCCCCGACGACACATGGATCATCGAACCAACCGAACTCCCGAAATGGGAAGCAATGGCCAGCGAGGGGGCCGCATCCCGTAGGTCGGGTCATCGACCCGACAACCTCGACACTTCCTCCAGTGTCCAGCCTTCGGAAACCTCACCACCCGAAAGTTTGGACGTTTCGACGTCTGGACGTTTGGACGTTTCCCCGCCCCTCCCCGACGCAACCCCAAAGCACGACACCTTCCTCCTCCGCCCGCAGGACGTCGCGAACGGTTTCTCTGCCGACTCCGACACCTGGTATTTCCCCCGCGTCTGCGGCACCTTCAAACAGCGCAAGGGATTCCATGGCTGCCAGATGCCCGAGCAACTACTAGCCCGCATCATCAAAGCCTGCACAAACAAAGGCGACCTCGTCCTGGACCCCTTCACCGGTTCTGGCACGACTCTCGCCGTCGCCAAGAAGTTAAACAGAAACTACCTCGGCACCGAGCTATCTAAAGAATACGCCACCGAATCCAAAAAACGCCTGGAAAACATCAAACCCGGCGACCCCCTCGACGGCGCAGCAGACCCCCTAAAAAGCGCCCCAAAAACAAAAAACGGAACCACAAGAACCAAAGAAGGGAAGCGAGTTAAAGCCAAAGCATCAGCCTAACGCACAGCTCGTTCCAAAAACGCGACACAATAAACAGCGACCGAATATCAGAGCAGCGACCGTAAGGGAGCTAACCGGCAAAGACAGACCCCAGCAAAGCCAACAACCTCCCAATCGAAATTGAACAGCTTCACAACTGGAACAAGACGCGCGCCCGTAAGCAAACAGATCAATCGCCAATGAACATCCTCTGGAAATTCGCAAAATCATTGAGATCGACACTATCGTTGACTTCCACATCGAACGCCACACAACAAGCGTCAATCGAAACCGACACCGGCCCCTCCATGCACCAGGAGAACGCCAAATAGTCAAAGCTCAAGTTAAATCCGGCCACCCCCGGACCCACCTCGCATCCGTCAGGGACCTCGTTGCGATTACAATCGCCACACGCCAAGTCACCAACGCAGTTAGCGATGTCATCAGCGTCATCGATGCCATTGCTGTTGCAGTCAGTGATAGGCGGGCCGATGTCAAACACATACGCCGACCCTGTGTCCACAACATCTGCGTCGCCTTGATAGGCCCCCGCCATGGCTACGTCGCCAGAGATGGACACGGACCCGCCAAGAGAGTCTCGCGCCGCCCCATCGGAAGCCAGCAGCTTGTGCTCCTCCACCCAACGTAACCCGTCCCAGCGGAACAAGTACGCTGACCCGGAAATGACGCCATTGTCGTCGTCACCAAATGATCCTACGATTGCCACATCACCGGAGATGGATACAGACCGGCCGAAGCTGTCACCCGCAGCCCCGTCCGAAGCAAGGAGCTTTTGTTCCTGTAACCATTGCGACCCGTCCCAGCGGAACACGTAAGCAGAGCCAGAGCTCTGGCCATTGTCATCGTCACGCAGCGCCCCGACGATCGCTACGTCGCCTGATATGGCCATACGACCAAACCCGTCGCCACTGTCACCGTCCGAGGGGAGAAGCTTCCCATCGTCAACCCATGACATGCCGTTCCAACGGAACACGAACACGGAGCCGGCAAGCCCATCACCACCAGCCCCAACGACTACCACCAATCCAGAGACCGACACGGTTCCGCCGAAACTCTGGCCCCATCTCCCACCTGAGTCGAAAAGCTTCTGTTCAAGCACCCATGACGACCCCTTCCGACGAAAAACATACGCCGACCCAGCGAGCCCGCCGTTGTTATCGTTTCGACTTGCGCCGACAACGACCACGTCGCCCGAAACGGATACGGATCCACCGAACCAATCACCCGCCGCCCCGTCGGGCGCCAAGAGTTTCTGCTCCTCTACCCATAAGGAGCCGTTCCAGTGGAACACATATGCAGCTCCAGAGTCAGCTCCATTGTCATCGTGCCAAAATGCCCCCACAACGGCTATGTCGCCGGATAAAGCCACACGGGCACCGAACCGATCGCCGCCGGCTCCGTCGGAGGCAAGGAGTTTCTGCTCCTCAGTCCATGCCGATCCATCCCAGCGGAAAATATATGCCGAGCCGGATCCCATGCCGTTATCATCGTCGAACACGGCACCCACAACGGCCACGTGGCCTGACACGGCTACGGATTGACCAAACCCATCATACGTTGCCCTGTCCGAGGCCAACAGCTTAAACGACTCGTTGAGGATTTCCCCCGACGCACCGGTCGCGACCGTGGCAGTTTGTCGAGCGCCACCCTCGTTTCTCATCTTCGCCGCGCTGCGAATCTGCGCCTCCAACGGACTGCTCACACCCAAAACCACCCAAACCAAAATCGCAACCCCACACCGTCCCCACAAGCCAAAGATCCTGAAACAGCGACGAGCAATCGGAGATCTCAAAACATCAAACAACGGCGTCCCCTCCCGGGTCCAAAAAAGGCAAGTTACGACCATCCGACCACAGTGTAGCAAAATCATGTGCACAAATGCAAGCCCAATCCCCAGCGTTGACACCCCCAAAACCCCTGATCGATCAAAGTAAATGGTTGCCGCCTCAGCAGAAACGAAACCGCAGACCCCCACCAAGAATCCGAATCGTCCCCGCGCACATCAACAATAGCCCAAGACAACCAAGCCCCCAGGCAGACGCTGCTGGGACGGTGCAACCCGGAATCGGATCGTTTTGACAAACGCCCGTCACAGCGTCGCAAGCATCAAGCGTACATCCCAGCCCGTCCGAGCAACTACATGACGAGCAGGCCGACGACCCCGTGCTCGGTTGAAAGGTTCCCACCGGACATGCACTGCATGACGCCGGCCCCAACTCGAATTACAATCAGCACAATGTCATTCAACCTACAAAGCACTCTGGCGACACTCAACGCAAAGTACGACCTCACCACAGACCAAGCCTTCGAGGTCTTCCAACAGGTCATGGCTGGCCAACTCACCGAACCCGAAATCAAAACTCTCCTCGAGCTCCTCGCGCAAAAAGGCGAGTCCGTAGACGAACTCGTCGGAGCAGCAAGAGCAATGCGTCAAAGCGCAATCAAGATCGTCTGTGACCAAGACCGGCAATCAAACTGCATCGACACCTGCGGAACAGGCGGCGACGGCATCAGTACCTTCAACGTCTCAACAACCGCCGCCATCATCGCCGCCGCCGCCGGTGCAACCGTCGCCAAACACTGCAACACCTCAACCACAAGAAAAAGCGGCAGCACCGAAGTGATGCATCAACTTGGCATCGACACCGACGCGAGCAAAGAAACCGTCGAGCGCTGCCTCAGCGAAACCGGAATTGGCTACCTCAATGCTCGCCTCCTCCACCCGGCCATGAAACACGCAGCCCCCGTTAGGGCGGCGATGCCCATCCGCACAATCTTCAACTTGCTAGGCCCACTCACCAACCCCGCAGGCGCAAAACGACAACTACTCGGCGTCCCCAAACCGCATCTCGTCGATCTCATCGCGTCCACCCTTATCAAACTCGGCGTCGACCACGCATGGGTCATCCACGGCCACGGCCTGTGCGACGTAACGATCACAGGCCCGACAATCATCACAGAAATCCGAGGCGACAAACGGACGCGCGCGACGATCTACCCCGACGACGTTGGACTAAGCAAGTCCCCTGTTGAATCGCTCCTGATTAACTCCCCCGAAGAAAGCGCAAACGTCATCAGAAGAATCCTCGACGGCGAGCAAGGACCAAAACGCGACCACACCCTTATGAACGCAGGAGCAGCCCTTGTCGTCTCAGGCATCGCGACCGGCCTCGTCGACGGTATCGCCCGCGCAGCAAGCGCGATAGACTCAGGTGCGGCGAAAGAAAAACTCGAACACTGGGGCCGCGTCTCAAGCGAAGAATAATTCGCACCTGAGGACGCCAACGAGCGAATGAAGCGCCTGCACCGGGTGCCACTGGCGGCTTGCCCGCCAGTGTGATTGGTGGGGGCAACACCGAGGGAAAAGAAGCGATAGACCAATGATCAGATACGACTGCGACAGATGCGGCGTTGCCATGAGCGCCAACGACGCCAACCGCTTCATCGTCAAGCTCGAAGTCTTCGCGGCTGCGTCCCCGATCGATGTGTCACTCGATGACACCGAAAACGCGTCAGGACAACTTCAAGAAGTGCTCGAACAATTGAAAAACGCCGACCCCAACGAAGTCGAAGACAAGACCTACCGCAGCTTCCGCTTCGACGTCTGCGACAACTGCCGAAAATACCTCATCGCCAACCCGCTGCAACGCACGACAGACAGCTAGTTCTGCGACACACCTCATATGACGAGTGCTGCCTGATTGAGGGTGCCATGCCCAAGCCCGACGAGGTCGAGCGCCGGCATGTTTTCGCGACGACGGTCAGACATGGCGGCGCTGCGCTTGGCCATGCCACCCATCAATTCACGCGTGTCGGAGTACTAGCAAAGACGAGCACCAACCTCATCGCCCGCGAAAAAATGTACGCGCGCAACCTCAACAACCATCGAAACTTCCTGATCAACTTCAACGCTCACACCAGAACTCGCCCGCAACACAACCGTCGCACCACTCTTCGCTCGAACATGAACATGCAAACAATCACCCAGCGACTCAACAAGACAAACCTGACCAGTCCCCGACATCGCTCCACCCTCGCCAAGACTCACATCGCTGGCCCGAACCCCAAGCTCAACCGCACAATCCTCCAACCCGCCAAGCGCAGCCGCAACCTCACCAGACAAACCCCATCGCCCAAAATCACCATCAAAGACAACGATGTCGCCGTCTTTCACAATACGCCCCCGAACCAGATTCATGGTTGGCGCACCTATAAACTCCGCCACAAACCGATCATCCGGGCGATCATAAACCCGCTGCGGCGCATCAATCTGCCGAGCTCGCCCCTCATTCATCACCACAACCCGATCCCCAAGCGCCATCGCCTCCTGCTGATCGTGCGTCACATAAAGAATCGTCGTCTGCAATCGCCGGTGCAGCGCCTTAATCTGGGCCCGAAGCTCAAGTCGCAACTTCGCATCCAGATTCGACAGTGGCTCGTCAAAAAGAAACACGTTGGGTTTCCGCACAATCGCCCGACCCACCGCCACCCGCTGCTGCTCCCCGCCGCTCAGTTGCCCAGGACGACGTTCGAGCAACTCCGTCAACCCCAAAAGCTCCGCGGTCTCTCGCACCTGTCGATCAATCTCACCGCGAGGCGTCTTCCGCATTTTCAAACCAAAGGCCATGTTCTTGTACACCGTCATGTGCGGATAAAGCGCGTAGTCCTGAAAAACCATCGCCACGTCGCGATCTTTGGGCGCAACTTTCGCCACATCACGATCGTTAATCCGAATGACCCCGCAGTTCGGCCTCTCCAAACCCGCAACCAAACGCAACGTCGTCGACTTCCCGCAACCCGACGGACCCACCAGAACAAGAAACTCGCCATCGGCAGCGCTCAGTGACAAGTCGTCCACAGCCCGCACCTCGTCGCGACGACCGCGAAAAACCTTCGACACCTTTTCAATCGCGACACTCGCCACAAGACATCTCTCTACAAGAATCAATCAACAAACAAACACCACGGAACGTACCCGAAACCCAAGACCGCCGACTTGTACCCCGCGGCACCAGTTTCCACAAGCAAACGTTCAACAGTTGCGTTAAGCCGCGAAACTGCTGTACAATCCCCATGCGGTCTCGTAGTTGTAGTACATGGTCGTATACGTTAGGCATTTGAATGAGTGAACGTGAGTTTGATGTGATCGTCCTTGGCGCTGGTCCTGCCGGGGCAACCGCTGCCACTGTTCTCGCGCGACAAGGTCGCCGCGTACTCCTCTTGGATCGCGCCAAGTTTCCGCGTAAGGTTCCGTGCGGCGGCTGGCTAACCGGTCTGGCAGAACCCTTCCTCTCCGAACTGGGTTTGAATACCAAAAAGGTTCTGACCAACCCATTTCGCGACGTGACGTTCCATAGCGCCGACTTCGAAAAGCAGAGTGCGCCCAAGATTGACCGCGACTTTGGCTTCATGATCGATCGCGCAGCGTTCGACAGCGCGCTGGTCGATCTCGCGCAAAAAGCCGGGGCGCAGTTTAAAAGCGAACACGAAATCCACGATCTAAAGCTCAACGAGTCCGGCGTCCAGGTCTTTCACCCCGACGGCTCATCCCATTCCGCCAGACTCCTCGTCCTGGCGACCGGTCGAAGCGCTGCTTGGCTTGACACCATAGGCGTCGCAAGAGCGCGCGGCGACGCAGCCATCCTCAACGCCCAGGTCGAAGCGACGATCCCGAAGAAAAACGCCCCGAAAACGCCACACGTTTCCGTCGCACTCGGACTCGACGGCGGTGCAAGCTTCGGACTCATCGGACTCACGAAAGACCGACTCGTCATCACCGTCAACTGGCGCGGCGAAGCAGACGCCGTCATCCGCACGCTGATCTATCTCTGTCGAAGTGCTCACGAAGCCGGCGTCGCGCCAATGGACTTATCCAATTTCGCCGTCTCCGCGCCGGTCATCAAAAGTCCCGCCGCCGTCGCTCTCGATATGGACACGCACGTCGGAAAACATGCCCTCGTCGTCGGCGACGCCGGCGGATTTGTCTCAGCCGCGAGCAACGAGGGCATCTACCCAGCGATGTGGTCTGCCAAAATCGCCGCCGAGGTCATCCACAACGCCCTCGACAGCAAATACGTTCAGGACGAGCTAATGCAGTTCAACACGATGTGGCGGATGGCGATGGCTGACCATCTTCGATCGCCCCACACCGACGTCCGCTTCCTCCTGCCGCTCATCTTCTCAAACCAACCCATGGCAGACCGCATGGGAGCCGCCTTCTTCTTCGGCGAAAATATTTAGCACTCCGACATGCCTCAAATGATGGGTTAGGGTGCCACTGCCAACCCGTACCTTTTCGAGCATCGTGCGTTAGCCCCGAAGGGGCGAAACGCATTCAACAGCCCCCGGCGCGAGCCGGGGGGAACAAACGAGCGTCACGGGACAAAGCCCCAACGGAGCGACACCTCTTCTCAACCATAGTCGGTGACCCAATGGTTCCGCCCCATCCGGGGCTACGCAACTTGCGACGAACCGTGTCCCACGGCTTGCGCCGTGGGCTTTTAAAACCGTTCCGCCCCTTCGGGGCTACTGGTGCGAGATGCGTACCGATGGGCTACCGGTGCAACACGGATTCCAAGGGCGACCGATGCGGCTTGATTCCCCAGGCAACTGATGCGACATGGATTCGTCTTCGGGTCACACAAGCAATCGGCCCGCCCATGTCGCTCGTGCAGCCAAACATTGGCAAATAAACCACCCGTCGCACCCACCCGCGCATTGTCGGGTCGTGGCGGGAGCACTGGCAGTAAGCTGCCAGTGGCACCCCGTGGAGAAGTCAGACGCCGGACGACCCCTCTCTTTTGACCTCGCGTGTCGGCGAGTATAATACCCAGGCGGTTGTCGCGCGGAGAATTCACGAATGATCACGCTGGGTGTAAACATCGATCACGTTGCCACGGTTCGTCAAGCTAGGCGTACCGACGAACCCGATCCCGCATGGGCTGCGGTCGAAGCTCAGCTCGGCGGGGCGGACTGCATCACGTTTCACCTTCGCGAAGACCGCCGCCACGTAAACGACCGCGACGCCCGAGCGCTCAAAGACATCGTCAACGTCAAACTCAACATGGAAATGTCCATCGCCGACGACATCGTCACCATC
>JAJRUK010000118.1 GCA_024277835.1 Planctomycetota bacterium
AGATGTCAGTGCTACGTCCCGCGCCCTCGCGATCGTCGTCTGTTGGTTGGGCCGGTCGGTCGGAGCGATCGGTTTGGTCGGGTCTGTCATTTCGGTCGGGGCGGTCGGGTCGTTTCGGTTGGGGACACGTTGGTCGGGGTTGTTGGGTCTGTTTGTCCTGTCGGTCGCGACCGTCGGGTTGAGCTTCCTTGTCAGTTTGTGTTGCGGCTTTGGTTTTTCGCTTGCGCGTTCGCCGCGCGGGCCTCTTTTTTGGTTCTTCCGGCGCGGTTTCGGGCGTTTCTGCGGGAGACGCCGTTGTCTCCGGTTCTACTTGCGTAGGCGCTTCCGATTGGGGCGGTTGGGCCTGAGTCGATTCTTCTGCCTTGGTCGTTGTTGCGGTTTTTTTCTTACGCGTGGATCGCTTTCGTCTACCTGGTGTTTTTTTCGCTTCTTTAGCGATCTCTGCCGTTGCGCCAGGTGTGGCTGTGGTTACGTCGCCGACGTCTACCTGTTTTGCTCCGGCTGCGGTGGGCGCTTGCGACTCTGTTTCGTTCGATCCGCTTTTCTTTGCGACTTTCTTTCTTCGTGTGGTTTTCTTACGCTTTGGTTCTTTGGTGCTTGGTGTTTCTATTGCCATTTGATCTCCAGTCGGCGAATGCGATGGTTGATCGCATCCGCAGGGTACCCAAGAAGAGTCGCGATTTCGGCGGGCTTGGCGGTACCGTTCTCCGTGACCAAGAGGGTCATTTCGACAGCGCCGTCAACCAGGTCGATGGTGTCCACATAGGGTCGCACATCGACGGTTGTTCCGCCTGGATTCTTCGGGTTCCTTCTTTCTACGGGGACGACTGTGGTTTCCAGTAGGTGACGCCTGCGCTCGTCCAGGTCTTTGATCTCTGGATCGCTTGCATCGATGCGATATCGCACCGCGCGTGGTTGAAGCTTTTCATTCGCCTCCAACATGCGGACGTCGGTGAAACGAAGTTCACTGGGTGTGCTTTCTTGTAGCTGCTTCAACACCGCCTCGGTATCGAGAATCGCTGTCGTTTCAACGACAATCGCTTCTGCGTCCGATGCAATCCCGACGGGTCGGGGAAGCGGAATGGTCATGCGCGGGTGGGGGTTGAACCCCTGCGTAAACCGCAGCGGCAGGTCAACCCGTGCAAACGCGCGCCGGAACATCCGGAGCGTGTCGTGATGCGAAATAAATCGCAGGTCGCCACCCACAGAGTAGAAAAACGCCCATCGAAAGCGTTGTTCGGGGGGGCTGTCGCCTGTCGCTTGCGCGCTGTCCATTCAAAAATGCGTCCGGCGACTTATCGTCGTTTCGCGGACGCGACACCCATTTGATGCTGCGAAGAATCCAACGTCGTCCCGTCAGATGGGGTCTTCGGGCAGCATCTTTCTCGTTTCGTTACGCAAATAGTTTGTAACCTGGCGGTCCGTTTCAAAGCTAAGCGCCTTGCGTGCAACGCGCTGGGCTTGTGGCACGGTGACCTGCCGGATCAGTTTCTTAATTTCAGGGATGTTCGCCGGTGCCATGGAGAAGGACCGAAGCCCAAGTCCCACCAGCAACATCGTATAGAGCGGCGCTCCCGCCATCTCTCCACACAGACTAACATCGACCTTCGCTTGTGTACACATGCGGATTACATCCCGCAAAGCCCGCAAAACCGCGGGGTGCGACGGGGTGTATAGCTGTGACACCTGCTCATTCCCTCGGTCGACTGCCAAGAGATACTGTACCAGATCGTTGGTCCCAATGCTAATAAAGCCGACTTCGCGGCAGAAGTCCTTGACCTGAATCGCGGCTGCCGGGGTCTCCAGCATCATTCCGATCGGGATATCCCGGTCAATATCGATCCCTTCCTCCTCGAGATCCTCCATGGCGTCGTGGATGGTCATCTTGGCTTGTCGGAACTCCATGAGGCTATTGATGAGCGGAAACATGACTCGGGTGGGTCCGTGGGCGGACGCCCGGAGGACCGCCCGAAGCTGGATTTTGAACATATCCAGGTTTTGCAGGCTGTACCGGATCGAGCGAAGTCCCAACATCGGGTTTCGCTCTTGCTCGTATCTTCGCTGTTGTGTGTACTTGTCCGCACCTAAGTCGAACGTACGGATGGTGACCTGTTTTCCTTCTGACCCTTCGATCGCTTCGCGATAGGCGGCGTATTGCTCATCTTCGCTGGGGGCCCCTTCGGGCCTTAGGTATAAGAACTCGGTGCGATACAACCCGACACCGTCGCCCCCTTTATGGCGTCCGACCTTCGCTTCCTGCGGGAATTCGATGTTGCAGGTGAGCGAAATGCGTTGGTCGTCGCGAGTGACGGCTGGGAGTTCGCGAAGCTCGTCGAGTGCGCCGGTGAAGCGTACGAAAGCAGCTTCTTTTTCGCGATATTCCGCGAGCGTCGCTTCATTGGGGTTGGCGATGACGAGGCGGTTGGTTCCGTCGATGATCAGGGTATCCCCGCCGGAGACCCGGTTGGATATGTCGTTGAGTCCGATGACGCCCGGTTTTCCCCAAGAGCGGAGCAGGATGGCCGTGTGCGACGTGGCAGCGCCGGCGTCCAGCGCGACGCCGATGACCTTGGTCTCGGCGAGATGGGCTGTTTGTGTCGGGGTCAGGTCATGCGCGACCAAGATCGCAGGTTTGGTCAAGTGTGCGAGATCCTCGCGCGCTTCGCCGAGGATGTGCCGCAACAACCGCCGCTCGATATCCTGTACGTCGCGCATCCGCTCGACCAGGAGCGGGTCTTTCATTTGCATGAATCGCCGCTGGTAATTGCGCATGATTGTGCTGGTTGCGTAGGCGGCGGAGCATCGTCCTTTGCGGATTTGGTCGCGGATAGACTTTTGGAGGCTTCGATCTTTGATGACGCCGATGTGCCATTTGAAGACGTTGGCTGCGTCTTTTCCGAGTGTGGTGCTGAGAAACTTGGTCTGGTTTGTGATTTCCTCGATGGATTCTGCCACCGCTTCTTCGAGGGTCTTCAGCTCCGAGTCAATCTGATCGACGGTAACGATTCGGCGGGGGATGCGGAAATCCTCTGCTTCCAGCACAACGATCTCGCCAACGGCGACGCCCGGTGCAACT
This sequence comes from Planctomycetota bacterium, assembly GCA_024277835.1. Lineage (GTDB taxonomy): Bacteria > Planctomycetota > Phycisphaerae > UBA1845 > UBA1845 > JAJRUK01. The sequence continues at coordinate 3,077 of JAJRUK010000118.1, forward strand.
GAGATTCCGCGGATGATTTCCATGATTTTTTGCTAGCGACGGGGTCGTTTGCGGGTCGTGGACCCGTTCGCGATGGCCGCATCAAGGGTCGCCGGTATTCGCCGACAGGCCGTCCGAGAATCCCGACTCGACAAGCGACGATAGTGCTTCGATCGCGGGCTTGGCGTCGTCTCCGTTCGCCTCGATGCGGAGTACACTTCCTTGTACCGCTTCGAGTAGCATCATCTCCATCGCGCTCTTACCGTCGACCCGTTCGTTTCGCCCTGACAGGTTGGTTACGTTGACAGAAGCGCTGAACGTGGATGCCACATCAACAAAGCGCATGACGGGTCTGGCGTGCATCCCTTGCGCGTTAGGGACCGCAATCTCGCACGATACTGAAGAACTCGCATCCGACAATCCGACCTCGCCTCTTTAGTGTTGTGAAGACGACACATCCATGCCGCTATCAGTCGTTGCTCTCGTCTGCCTCTTTGATCAGGTCCATGATCGCTTCGGTTGTGTCTGCCTGGCGCAGGAATCGTCGGAAATTTTCGCGCTGCAGGTATCGAAAGATTCGCTCCATCGCAGCCAGGTGTTCTTCCGGGGCGTCCGCGGGGCTGAGGAGCATGACGATGGTATAGACCGGCGCGCGGTCGAGCGCTGCGAAATCAACGCCGTGACTTGATCGACCGATGGTGGCGACCATCTTCTTGAGGCAGGCGTGCTTGACATGCGGAACGGCGACGCCCTTTCCAAAGCCCGTGCTTCCTTGATTCTCCCTTGTGATCGCGGACCGTGCGACCGTTTCAACCTGGTCTTCGGGGATCTGTCCCTGGTCAGCAAGTGACTGCAACAGCTCTCGCAGTACGCCGTTTCGATCTGTCGCCGTGAGTTCGGGTATCAGTGATGGCCCGTGTATCAATTCAGAAAGCTTCATAGTCACCGCCGTTGGTTGCACGTTTAAGATGGTCGGTCGATTCGCGCTATTCAGGACTCTCCAGGCCCGCTCCGTCCGCGGACGAGTTGCCCTTGTGTTTTTTTTGTTTCTCTTTGTAAGTTCGAAGTTGACGCTCAAGCTTGTCAGTAATGACGTCGATAAGGGCGAACGTATCCGGGCCGGTCAAACTGGCAACGAATGTGTGCTTCTGGTCCGCTCTGACGATGATCTCAGCTTTGAACTGTTCCGACTCGTGGTCGAGGACGACCTCGATTTCATGGATGCGATCGTAGAATCGCGATAGCTTCCCCGCCTTTTCCTCGATGTAGTTTCGGATGTCATCGGTCAGATCAACATGGCGACCGGTTACTGTAATCTGCAACGCACGCTCCTTTTGACGCTCAGTTTCGTTGTACGCAAGCCACCACCCGCTTGCCCTTCGCTTGCGAGGTTGGCCCCGTCATTTAACAGTCATTACCGCTGGTGATGATACCGTCAGCGGCGCTTTTTGGGCAGATGACAAGGGCTGGCCGCCGGCTTTTTGGAGTCGCCTCGTGTAAACTATTGTCATATATCGACTTACTGCGAATTCCGAAGAGCCGATCGTACGGGTCGGGCCGTTTGTCGTGTTTCGGCGGGCGAATACGCTATTCTACCCGATTCCACGCGACTCTATTGAAATGCACTGGAATCGTCAACGGCTGGCGTCGAACTCATGCGCGGGATACGATGGTGCCCATGTCTTTCGATGTCTATTCGTCTTCAAAGCCCGCCGCTCCGATGCGGGCCTGGGCTTCTTCGTTTGGGTTGCTCGTTGGGGTCACCGCGCTGGCGTGGTCAATGACCGCCGGTCGGACGGAGGGGCATCTTGGCGCGGTCGAGTCGTCATCGGATTGGGGATTCTCGTTTCGGCTGCCCGTTGGGTTTAAACCGATGGACGTGAAGGCGTTCAAGGACGGGACCATTCGGCGATACAAGTCAACCCACCTGACTTTTCCCCTGATTTTTTCGGTTTGGAGCTTCGAGGACGCTGAGAAACTGACGGCTGATCGCGCTTGTGATTTGGTGTTGAAGGCGAGCAGTGATTCACCGCGCCGTGCGAAGACGGTGGGGTCGGTGATCGGTCGCGAGGCGATGGTCGGCGGTTTTCCGGGTAAAGAGGTCGAGAGTCCGGCGCTGGCGATGGTCGTGCGCGCGGTGGTGACGGATAAGTATGCCGTGGCTTTTGCGCTGAACGGTATTGAGCCAGTCGCCGTTCAGCGGGGATACGGAGCGTTCGACCAGTCATGTCGGTCGGTCGAATTCGCTGTCGACTGATCGACTCCTATCTAAGACAGGTCGATCGTCGGGACTGGCTTGGTGTTTTTCAATTGAGACGGGTTTGGGTATGCGCATGTCATTTCGACAACATTGCGTCGTACGTTCCGGGTTGCCTCCGCGCGCTCGGCGGGGGATTTCGCTGCTCGAAGTGCTTGTCGTGTTTAGCATCGTTTTGTTTCTCGCGGCGATGATGCTGCCGAGCATGGCCCGCGTTCGTGTGTCGGCGTGGCAAGTTCAATGTAAGAATAATTTGCATCACTGGGGGGTCGCGCTGCAGATGTATCGCGATGATTCGCTTGATTACCTTCCGACTGAGGGAACCTATCGCACGCTCGACAAGCCTTACGTTTGGTACAACGTGTTGCCTCCGTATCTCGACGCACCCTCCTATTCTGAAGTTCGTCGCGTCGATGGAAAAATCGAAGACTACCCGGCGCTTCACATCTGGATTTGCCCGGCCAAGAACCAGACGCTGAACAGGAAAAGTAGATCGGGGAAAAACCAATTTCATTACGCAATGAACATGGTGCTCGACGGGATGACCAGCTCGCGCACGCCTGACTTCCCGGATGAGGGCTTTCTACCTATTCACGCGTCGCGGTTTGTTCGCAAGCCGCACACGGTCGTGCTCTTTGATGTCTACGGAAACTCTCCGAACGGGAAGCAAAGCGACGTTGCGACGAGTTTTCATGAAGACCGTGGTCATGTGCTGTATCTTAGCGGTGCGGTTGACGGGTTTCGAGCAAAGGATTTTGTGGTTGATGGGGACTACTCTCGCCGAGAATTGATCTGGGATCATCCGAACCTATACTGGGGATACACGCCGCCGGCGGTGACCAGCGCGGCGGACGAATAGGCACAAACAGTGGAGGGGGGGGAAGCATTGCTCGTCGGTATTCTTTCAGATACGCATAACGACCATCTCATGGCCCGCGAGGCGATGCGGTTGTTCGATCATCTTGGGGTTGCCCATTTGATTCACTGCGGTGATGTTGGTGGGGAGGCGGTTTTTGACGAACTCGTTGGGAGGCCGTTGACGTTCGTCTGGGGGAACACGGATTGTGCCGCCAATGGTACGCTGGCGTATATCGAGTCGGTCGGGTTCACGCTTCCCAGCGGAGTGCCAACGGCTGTCACTCTCGACGGTAAGCGCTTCGCTGTGTTTCATGGGCATGAGCGAGGGTTTGATACGGCGATCGACGATCTCGACGTCGATGTCATTTGTCACGGACATACGCACGTCGCTCGCGACGACCTCGTGCGCGGAACGCGGATCATCAACCCGGGGGCGCTGCATCGCGCTCGACGAACAACGGTGGCATCGTACGATACGGAAACGGACAGGCTGCAATACTTCGATATTAAGGTCGGTTAGCAGGCGCAGCGACCATCTGTGGCGGAGAACCTCCCTCGATCCCCCTTGGTCAAGGGGGGACGGAAGAAGGGGCCCGCTATGCTTTGCCGTTCCTTATGTGCTACATGTCTTTGCGCTACTTGACGGAAGCCGTTTGCGTTGGAAGCTCGAAGAGGAACGGGGCGATTGTCGGCGGAGTGTTGGGGATCGGGGTCAGTCCTAGTCGTTCGATAATTTCTTCTGGCGATTCAAGCCAATAGTCTCGCCATTTGTTACTCGGGTCTAGCGCGAAGATCACGCGCACGTTGTCTACGTTTCGCGTCTCCCGGATTTGTGCGACCCATTTGTCGAGAGTTGCGCGGTTCGGTGGTGTTGGGATGGCGGGGATCTTCGTCTCGAACGCTATGAATTCGTGGAAGTTGCTTGCGACGACGATCGATTCATTTTTTTGCGACGCAAGCCAATCATATAACTCGTTCGCTCCCGGTTCGAAGCATCGCGACCATGATCCGGACAGCGTTGTTGGGCGATTCGCGTTATCCCATCGCACGTAAGTTCGGGTCCAACTTTGCTGGACGGTCCACATGCACGCGAGCATCAAGACGACGCATGCGCTCGCGCGCAACCGCTTACCACAATAGACCACGAGCGGTGCGACAAAGATCACGAGGTAGAGTGGCTTGATTGGTTGGTAGTATCGATCCAACCCGACGTAATCGAACTTTCCTGAGAAGAGAACCTTTGCGACGACCAGCATCGTCATAAGGGAGACCGCAACTGCGACGCTCAACGCAACAGCGGGTTTTGCAAGGAACTTCGCGGCGGTTTCGCGCATGGGGCGGATCGCGACTGCGCCAGCGATGAGCACGATGGGCCAGGTTGCGACGGTCCAGTGGGCAGCCGCGCGATGTGCGTAGTAACCCAGGTCGGTGAACATCCACCACGCTCGCCAAAGTAGTGCGAATGAAAAATCAAACCCCATGCGATCGCCGAGGTTAAGTTGCGAACTGGCAGACTCGCCGGAACCGAGTAGCGTGTTCACGATGAGAAGCGTTGCGATCGGTAGGGCGCTTCCCAGACCGAACGAGATGACATGGGCCAGCCGCAAGCCTTTTCGCACGAACCATTCATAAAACAGATACGACCCAATCGCCAACGTTACGAAGACGCTCGCATATCGAAACCAAACCAGTGCTCCCGATGCTCCGCCGATCAGTGAGAGAAAGAGCAACGACTGGATACTGCAACCAAGCAGCGGGCGACTCAAGAAATTCCGATCCCCCCCCGAGCCGAGGGCTTTAGTCTGCGCGGACGTGCCGTCGTCGAGGGCGTTTCGAATGTCGAGAACCACGCGAACCGTCGCCATCATCAACCAGGGTATCGCCGCCACAACGATCAAGTCCGTCGATGGGTTTATGAGCCACGCGGTCGGTAGCGATAACCCTGCGCAGGTGGCAGCGAGGATGTATCGCGTTATGCCTGACGGAATGAGTTGCAACATCCACGTAAACCAACCGACCAGCGCCACCGCGCATGCGATGATAGATATCCACCGGGCAGCCTGAAGCGCTGTCGTTCCAAGAACTGATTTCAACCCGGCGATGAGTATCGAATAACCCACGGGCCACTTCGTTAGATAGGTCCAGTCGCCCGACCACTGCCACGATTGATTCGGCGCTAGCGGGGGCGTTGTTGTTAGACCGTTTCCATCAACGAGGCGGTCGGCTGCGGTGAGTAGATAGGCGTAGTCGGATTCGACGAGAGGCGGGATCGGAAAAATAAGCACGATCGTTGCGAGCACGATCGACACGACTGCGATCGACATCAGGGGCATTGCGATTGCATTTAAGCGCGCGCGCGATCTGGACCTTGCCCCGCGGAGCAAGACTTCGCGGGGTGGGTTGGCCTGGGTTCCCGCGGGAATGGTCGGCGCGCCGCTTAACATTATCGGTCTATCGGCGGATATCGTTGCTGGATTGAGAAGGTAGTGGTGGCCGATTGTCTCGATTTTAACTTCCAAGCTCATTTTTCCGACAAATTATAGGAACTAGAGTTCCCAGGCGCTCAGGCGTAGCGGGCAACCCCCCTCGATCCGCCCCTAGTAAGGGGGGACGGAAGAGAGCGGTCGCAAGGAGGGGGAGCCGTCCACCGGTGTGATGCGTGCGAGCACTGGCAGCAAGCTGCCAGTGGCACCCGTCATTCGAGCTGCAACGAATCGCCGAAGTGTAACGAACAATAGGTTTATATGAAACTAACCATCGTCATACCAGCTTTGAATGAAGAGGAAGCGATTGGCTCTACGATTGAGCGGACGATTGCTGCGCGCGATCACATTATTAAGAATTCGCCTGTGACGGAGGTCGAAATGATCGTCGTCAGCGACGGATCGACCGATCGCACACCGGACATCGCAGCCACCTATGGCGACGTGGGTTTGATCGTTTTTGAGACCAATCGCGGATACGGAGCAGCGATCAAGAAGGGTTTTGAAGTTGGTCGCGGGGAGCTTGTTTCGTTTCTTGATGCAGATGGAACCTGCGACCCGAAGTTCTTCGCTGATTTGTGTACGGCGGTTGTTGAAGAGGAGGCTGACGTTGCGATCGGGTCTCGGCTTGGTTCGGAAAGCTGCATGCCGCCGATTCGCCGACTTGGGAATCGGATTTATGCGCTGATTTTGTCGGCGCTGAGCAATAAAGTTGTCAGCGACACCGCCAGCGGGATGCGTGTGATTCGTCGGGACGCTTTGTCGAAGCTGTACCCGCTTCCGGATGGCCTTCATTTTACGCCGGCGATGAGCGCTCGTGTGCTGATGGACGAGAACCTTACGATCGTCGAGCGACCGATGCGGTATGAAGAGCGCGTGGGCGAGTCGAAGTTGCATGTTCTTCGCGATGGGTTGCGGTTTTTCCATACGATTTTCGAGATGTCGCTGATGTGGCGTCCGGCGAAGATTTTCGTTTCGGCAGCGTTTGTTTGTCTTGCGATGATGACGCTCTTGGTCGTGTCGCCGATGGAAACCTGGCTACGGATGGGGCGATTCGGTGAGGATCAGATTTACCGCCTGTTGTTCTGCTCTTTTCTTGGGACCGTTGGTGCGACGCTGCTTTCGGCGGGGGTTGTCAGTGACCATTTGCACAGACTTCTTGGGAATGCGGGTCGTACGCGGAGTTTTGTTTCGCTGGTGCTGGATCGGGTCTATACGTTGGGTGGGGTTGGGATTGCGACCGTTGTCGTTGCTCCGTTTGTGTTGTGGCTTATTGGTCCGGGTGTTTGGACTCGGTTGACCGATGGGTATGTCGATCTTCACTGGTCGCGCGTGGTGCTTGCGGGGTTGATTGCGTTTACGTTATGTCAGATGCTCGTCACGGCGCTGACGGCGAATCTCATTCGGTTTCATATTGCTCGCAGGACGCTTACGGCGATGATTGCGTCGGTTGGGGTTGAACGATCGTCGGCGGATCGGACGGTTCGTCGTGCTCAGATGGTTGAGGTTGGGTCGGCGAACACTCAAGTGCAGCGTGCAACCCCCCTCGATCCCCCCTTGTTAAAGGGGAGACGGAAGAAGAAGCGTGCTACCGCTGGGTGATTCTATCGATAGCTGTGGCGAGAAGGTGTATCGAGATGCACCCTACGCTCAAGAAAAAAGCCCCGCCTCGACTTTGTCGAGACGGGGCGATTCGTTGATTTTTGTTGTCGAATCACCGGCAAGATGCCGGTGCCACACTGAAACTGCACCGGTTACAAACCGGTGCCACACTTAGCTACAGGCCGATCAATGCGGCGACCTTGGGTCCGTAGACGACGACGAGACCGGCGAAGACGACGCTCACCATGCTCATGAGCTTGATGAGAATGTTGAGGCTCGGTCCGGACGTGTCCTTGAACGGATCGCCGACGGTATCGCCGACGATGGTCGCCTTGTGGGCTTCACTGCCCTTGCCGCCGAAGTTGCCTTTTTCGACGTACTTCTTGGCGTTATCCCACGCACCGCCGGCGTTGGCCATGAAGATCGCCATCGCAAAACCGCTCGTCAAACCACCCGCGAGCAGGCCCATAACGCCGGGTACGCCGAAGATCAGGCCAACGACGACGGGGATCACAATCGCCAACAGCGACGGGAAGATCATTTCCTTTTGCGCGCCGAGGGTCGAAATATCGACGCATCGTGCGTAGTCAGGAATGTTCTGACCCTTGTAGGTGATCTGCTCGCGTGGCCAATTGTCTGAGTTTTTGGCGTCCGCCTCGGACATGCCCTTCTCTGCCATGAGGTACTTGGCGACCGACTTGAATTGCTCGCGACACTCAAGCATCATGTCGTACGCGGCGCGGCCGACGGCTTTCATCGTGAGAGCGCAGAACAAGAACGCCAAGAGCACGCCGGCGAACATTCCGCAGAGTACCTTGGGGTTCATCAGCGTGACGTTGTAGAAATCCATGAACTGTTGCAGCGAAGCTTTTCGCGTGCTGACGACCTCGATCGGGAGATCGGCCACCTTGCCGTTCTGGATGTAGTCTTCGTCGCGCAGCGCTGCGTTTAGTCCCGTGAGCATCAACGGTTTGTCTCCGGCAGCTTTCTTCAAATCATCGAGCTTTTTACGTGTTCGGACTGAGAGCGCCATGTAAGCGTCATAGCTTCCTTCGCCAGTCCCCGCTTCAAACTTAGACGCGAACTTTCCGAACCCAAGATAGTAAATGTCGCCGACGCCTGCGTCGGCATTGGTCTTCGAGTCCGGCTCGGCGACCCAGACATAGGACATCGCCTCACGTACCTGACCGATTCGAACTTCTTCAACATACGCGGCGAGAAGTGCGAGTGCGGTTAGTGCCGCTGAACCGATGGCGAAACCCTTGCCAGTTGCAGCCGTCGTGTTTCCGAGTGAGTCGAGTGCGTCGGTGCGTTCGCGAACTTCTGGAGCTTGTCCGGTCATTTCAGCGTTACCACCGGCGTTGTCGGCGATGGGACCATACGCGTCGGTTGCGAGCGTGAATCCGAGCGTCGCGAGCATGCCTACTGCGGCCAGGCCAACGCCGTAGAGTCCCAACATGAACTCGTTGCCGCCGCCAGCAGCGATGAAGGATGCGAGGATCGCGATAATGATGATCGCAAGGGGGCCCCAGGTGCTCTTGAGCCCCTCGGCGACACCTGCAATGATGACCGTCGCGGGACCGGTTTCGCCTTGCTTGGCGATGTTTTGGGTCGGTGCGAAGTCGTAACTGGTGTAGCGCTCGGTGAACTGGCCGATTGCATATCCGGCGACGAGGCCAACCACAACTGAAGTTGCAACGCCCCACCAAATGACGCCTACGACATCACCCAGTAGTACATTGCAGATCCCGTAAGTTGCAGCCAGGATGACCGCGCTCGAAACGATCAATCCCCGGTTGAGGGCTGACATGAGCTGGGCCATCGATGCGCCTTCTTCTGTTTTGACGAGGTTAATGCCTGCCCAGATGCTCGCGACGATGCCGACTCCGGCGATCACCATGGGAA
>JAJRUK010000119.1 GCA_024277835.1 Planctomycetota bacterium
CTCATCGAGCACGGCACGGACGAGAAGTTCGGCGCACGGCCCTTGCGACGCGCGATTGAGCAGCACCTTGAGGATGCGTTGTCGGAGGCGATGCTCCGCGGCGACTTCGAAGGCAAGAATCGCGTCGTAGTCACCGTGACCCAGATCAAGAACGATGACGACGAACCAAAAATCAAGCTGGAAGCGTTGCACGACGACGTGCCGGAGCCAGAACCGGTTGGTGCGGGGTCGGACGAGACTTGATCGCAGGCGAGTCGATCTTAGAGTACACACCAGAGGGTCTGGACCTAGTTTCCAGGCCCTCTTTTTTGTTGAGTGCCGATGCGTCCATCGAGGTGTTTGTTACTAACGACCCGTGTGACAACTCGGTGCAGCGAAGTTGCCTACTACACGCTCCTCGGCGTCCGATGCTACGCGCAGTCTAAAGCCTGCGGCTCGGGTGGGGCAGCGACCGTCGCTCTATTTTGCCTTGGTCGTCGGTAGTTTCTTTCGGACCCACTCGTTGATGCCGCCTTTGGCGCTTCTGACGTTGCGATAGCCCATTGATTTCAGAAGTAAGACGGTATTCTTTGAGAACTTGCCGATCCCGCAGACCATGACGATGTTGGTCTCGCGATCTTCGGGTAGCTCTGACAAACGATCTTGAAGGTCGTCCATTGGAATGTTGATCGACCCTTCGATGTAGATGTCGGTGAACATCTCGGCCGTCCGAACATCGACAATCAGAGGCCTGTCTCCGTCTTTTAGCTCGTCGTGAAGCTTTGTTACGCGGACAGAGTCATACTTGTTTTTGAGATTCTCCATCAGCCGATCGACGTAAATGTCGTTCTTGCCCGGTCCGTCTGAACTGCCGTCTTTCTTGTCAGCCGGACAGATGTCGGGGAAGTGTCGCTGCATCGACGAGGCGTATTTGAAGATATTGTCGGGGAAGATCACGACGACGACGTTTCCCGGTTCATCGGGAATGGTCTTGAACGCGCCCGCGAGCGCCATCCCGGAGCTTGGGCCGGCGATAATGCTTTCCTCACGATTCAGACGAAGGCACAGGTCATACGCCTCCTTGTCAACGACCTCGACTGTCCGGTCGTACTCGTCTGGTCGGTAGAGTTTGGTTTGCGCGAGTTGTCGCAAACTGCGGACGCCGGGGATGTCGTGGCCATCCTCTGGATGAACGCCGATGACGTTGACCCCTCCCGACTGCTCCTTGAGAAACCGTCCCGTCCCGGTGATGGTCCCGCAAGTTCCAAGGCCTGCGACGAAGTGGGTCACCCCCCCGCCGGTCTGCTTCCAAATTTCCGGGCCCGTCGTTTTGTAGTGGGCACCTGGGTTTTCTTCATTTTCGTACTGGTTGAGCATGACGTAATCGGGATCGTTCTCGGCGGTCTCCATCGCCCGGGCGATCGCGCCTTCGGGAGCGCCGGGGGCAGGACACAGGGTGTCATCAAGCTCAACCACATCGGTTCCGAAAAACCTTAGTACGGTTCGCTTTTCGAGCGGGATGGCGATCGAAAGCGGCGATTGTAGTGAATACCCCTTGGCGTTTCCGATCATGGCAAGCCCAAGGCCGGTGTTGCCGGAGGTCGGTTCGACGAGCTTCTTGCCTGGTGTGAGCTTGCCGCTTTCTTCCGCGTCGCGGATCATATTCGAAGCGACGCGGTCTTTGACAGCCCCGAACGGGTTGTACCATTCGAGCTTGGCGTAGACGACCGTATGTTTGAACGGAACGACTCGGTTCAGTCGCACAAGCGGCGTTGGATTGTCGGAATCTGACAAGAGTCCGAGAATCGAATCGTAAACTCGTAGTGTATGGTCTTTGTTCATGGCGTCTTCTAGTATAGACGTGGCAGGCGATCGATTCCAATAGCCCGTTTGGCACCCGCTGTAAGCCGGGGAGCCTACGGGGGCGATAATAGGCGGCGTTGCTGCGAGCGTCGCGATTCGTTAGACTTGGGTGTGTACGGGCATGATGCTTCACATTCTTGGGAGCGTGAGAGGATGAAAACGAGCAACGCATTGTGGCGAGATCGCCTCACGGGAAAGCTCCCTAGGCCTCTCGGCGAGGAGATCGACCACTTCGAGACCGAAATCGAGCTGCGCAAACAGGGGAAGATCGAAGACAAAATATTCGCGGAGACGCGACTGCGCCGCGGGGCGTATGGTCAGCGGTACGACAACGGGAAGCGATACGATGGGGAACAGACACGCGACATCCCCTACCCGCCCGGCAAGAACACGAAGGGGCCTGACACTGCGTGGGATGCGCCGGGGATGCTTCGGATCAAGATTCCCTATGGCGGTCTGAATCCCGAACAACTCGAAGTCCTTGCGGAGCTTGCTGAAGAGTATTCTGACGACATCGTTCACGTCACAACGAGGCAGGACATTCAACTTCACTTTGTGCATATCGACGACACGCCAACGCTGATGCGTCGCCTTGCGGCGGTGAATATCACCACGCGCGAAGCTTGTGGGAATTCCGTGCGAAATGTGACGGGGTGTCCTTATGCTGGGGTGTGCCCGGATCAGGCGTTCGACGTAACGCCCTACGCGCATGCACTCACGCAATTTTTGCTCGGGCATCCGGATGTGCA
>JAJRUK010000001.1 GCA_024277835.1 Planctomycetota bacterium
TGACTTTTGCTTCATCTTCTTGACGATGCTCGACGCTTTCATCCCATCCAACCGTGTGGGTCGAACGAGGGCGGCGGCGTAGATGAAACCGGATAGTTCGTCGCACGCGAAAAGCGTTTTTCGGATCGGGCGGTCGCGCGGGAACTCGTCGAGGTTCCAGGGGACGTGGGCCATGATCGCACCGATGACTTCCTCGTCGCATCCAGCGCCCCGCAGAATCTTCGCACCTTCCTGCGTGTGCATGGGCGGTTCGGGGAAGCGTTCATAGTCGAAGTCGTGCAGCAGCCCGGCCATCCCCCACTGCTCGACATCGTGGCCACCGAGTTTGGCGTAGTGTCGCATAGACGCTTCGACGCATTGGCCATGGCGGATGAGGGCGGGGTTCTTTGTGTACTCGTTGAGAATCTCCCGGGCCTTTGCTCGATCCATGTTGCGTCCTTTCGTTCTCGCAGACTGTTGAAAAACGAATATTCTATGTGGCACCGGCTTGTAACCGGCGCGAAGCACTGAAGACAAATGTCGGGTCGATGACCCGACTTACCAATGCTTTGTTCGGTCGATGACCCAACCTGCCCGTGTTTAGACATTAGCGTACATCGGTTGGACACAGTGTGCAAAGCCCACGAAGAATCGCGGACTTGACGGGTCGCTCCCTCACGGGCGCGGCTCTGATGGGTGCGCCGCCGCTCGGAACATCATGAACGCGGCCCCACCTGACACTAACCCGCGAGTCCTCCCGACCCCGACCAGTTTGACCCCGACCGGTTTGACCCGATCATCTGCGGGCATAACATCCTTATGAGCAACGACGCGTGTGGCGCTACTGGTGCCGCGTCGCCTCGCATTTGGAAAGCTGTGTCTGTGACCCCGTTTCAACCGCAACAGCGAGCCTCGTTCGATGCCACTGAGCTGGCGATCGTCATGAGCAACTATGACGTCGGCGCGATCGAATCGATCACGGAGTTTCCGCGCGGTTCACGTCAAAGCCCAAAGGTCGGCGTGGTGGCAGAGCGCGGCAAGTTTCTTCTCAAGAGGCGATCCACCGCTCGCGCTCATCCCGATCGCGTTCGACTCGCCCATCGCGTTCAGGCACACCTCGCAGCCCACGGGTTCCCCATCGCGCCGATTATCTTCACGCGCGACGGTCGGCACACACTCGTCCAACAAGGCAGCAACGTCTATGAGCTGTTTGGGTTCGTCGCGGGCCATGCTTATGAAAAAACGGCGGCGGAGACGCACGACGCCGGCGAAGCGCTCGCCCGGTTCCACATCGCGATGGAAACCTTCACCCCCCCCGAAACGCAGCCCATCCCCGTTGGCGACTATCACGACGCACCGGCGGTGCGGTCCGGGCTTTGTTCGATCGGGTCGACGCTTAGCTCGCACGACAGCTTCTCCGGCGACGAAGCAGAGCTTGCGACTCTAGTGCAGTTCCACCTGAGCGCCTACGACGCTGCCGCTGAGGCGGTCGAGAAGGAGACCCCGCCGGACTCGCGAGAGACCGTCATCCACGCCGACTGGCATCCTGGGAATCTTCTCTTTCGCAAGCATCGCGTGCTGGCGGTGATCGATTATGACTCGGTCCGGGCGTCGGAGACGGTCATCGACGTCGGTAACGGAGCGCTCCAGTTCAGCATGCTCGCTGGCGGCGACCCGGCGACCTGGCCTGACGAGATCGACGAAAAGCGATACCGGGCGTTTTTGCAGGGGTACGCCTCGAAGTCGCCGCTTTCGCAGGGGCAGATTCGAGCAATCCCCCACCTGATGATCGAAGCCCTCATCTCCGAGTGCGTCCCGCCGATTACGCAGACCGGGTCGGTCGGTCAGTGGACCGGATTCCGCGTCCTGCAGATGGTCCGCCGGAAGGTGCTCTGGTTGCAGTCGAATATCGAGCGGCTGGCGGAGATTGATGTCACCGCCGCGTCAAACGACCCTGCCCAATCGAGCTAATGCCTCTGGAAATCGGCGCGGAATCGACTACACTCCCGGCGTGTCAAAAAGCAACCCCCGCCAATTCGCCATCGAACTCGCGCAGGTCGCCCACGATCATAAGTCCGAAGACATCATCGCACTCGACCTGACAGGGATCGGGGCCGTGATGGACTACACGGTGATCGCCACGGGCAGCTCGCAGCGCCAGATTCGCGCGCTCGCCGATGCGGTCGTCACCTACGGCAAGAAGGTCGGCGAAATCCCGTTCGGGTTCTGCGGATACGACAACGCCGCCTGGATCATCGTCGACTACGTCAACGTCGTCTTCCACATCTTTGCACCAAGCTACCGCCAGTATTACGATCTTGAATTGCTCTGGGGCGATGTGCCGAAACTAGAGTGGACAAGATCGGAAACCGCGTAGTTGCAGCGTGCGTGAAACGAAGTGATCGACACCGACCGCCTTCACAACAGGAGCTTGCTCGCTTGAATTCCACACTGACCCAACTCACTGAGAAGATTGCCGAAGCGCTCACGAAGATCAACGCACCCGGCGACCCGATCCTTCAGCCATCGCAGGACAACAAGTTCGGCGACTATCAATGCAATGCGGCGATGGGCCTGGCGAAGAAGCTCGGGAAGAAACCGCGCGACGTCGCACAGGACATCATTGACAACCTCGACGTCACTGACCTATGCGAAACGCCTGAGATTGCGGGGCCTGGGTTTATTAATCTTCGTTTGAAACCCGCGTTTGTCGCAGCCTCACTCGCGACCATCCCCCCTACCTCGACCGATGATAGGGCCGTTGACCGCGTCGGGTTTGATCCGGTTGAGAAACCCGAAGTCGTCGCGGTTGATCTGTCGAGTCCCAACCTCGCGAAAGAAATGCACGTCGGCCACTTGCGAAGCACAGTCATCGGCGATTGCGTCGCCCGCGTGCTGGAATTCCAGGGGCACACCGTCCATCGCGAGAACCACGTCGGCGACTGGGGCACGCAATTCGGAATGTTGGTCGCGTATTTGCGACATACACAACCGGATATCATAAACGACCCCGACAACTTGGAGATTAAGGACTTGGAATCGTTCTACGTGGCGGCGAAGGCTCGCTTCGACGCCGACGAGGATTTCAAAACCGAGTCCCGCGAAACCGTCGTCGCGCTGCAACAGGGCGACCCCGTCATTTGGAAAATCTGGCAAGCCTTCTGCAAAGAGTCGCTTCGACATTGCCACGAGATTTACGATCTTCTCAAAGTCGAATTAACCGACCGCGGCGAGAGTTTTTACGCCGAAGGCATGGAAGTCGTCTGCAAGCGCCTCGAAAAAATGCGCGACAGCGGCGAAAACGAAGCTGTCCGCGATAGCGACGGCGCGCTTTGCATCTTTCCCGGCGGTTTCACCACGCGCGACGGCGAACCGCTCCCCATGATCGTGCGAAAGACCGACGGTGGCCACAATTACGCGACGTCGGACCTCGCAACCATTCTCCATCGTGTGAACGAACTCGGCGCGACGCGCATCGTCTACGTCGTGGGCATTACGCAAAAGCAGCACTTCGATATGCTGTTCGCGAGCGTTCGGAAGATTGGCTGGGTGGGCGAGAATGTTCGACTGGAGCATCTCGGTTTCGGAAGCTTACTCAGTAAGACCGGTCGCCCGTTCAAAACGCGCGAGGGCGGGACCGTCAAGCTAAAGAGCCTGCTCGAAGAAGCGATCACCCGTGCGCGAAGCGTGATCGACCGGTCCGGCGACGAATCCAAACGCGATGACTCGCTCTCATCCAAGGAAATGGATAACATCGCAACGGTCGTCGGACTCGGGGCTGTCAAATACTTCGACCTCTCGCACGCACTCGCCAGTGACTATAAATTCGACCTGGACCACATGCTCAACCTCGAGGGCAACACCGCGCCGTACATGATGTACGCCTACGCTCGCGTTCGCTCGATTGGTCGCAAGGCCGAGGTCGATTTTGCGACGCTACCCGCCGACGCGCCGATTATTCTGGACCACCCGACCGAACTCGCACTCGCCAAGAAGATTTTGCGCTTCGCGGAAATCCTCGACACCGTCGCCCGCGACCTGAGGCCAAACGTGCTGACCGATTATCTCTACGAACTCTCGCGAACGTTTAGCCGGTTTTACGATAAGAA
>JAJRUK010000120.1 GCA_024277835.1 Planctomycetota bacterium
ACCACGGGCACGCCGGTGATCTCGTGAAACTTTTTGATGAGACGGTAGTAGATGCCGTTGGCTTCGTTGGTCACCGTCTGCACGCGACCGGTCCCGTCTTGGTGCGTCGTCGCGGGTATTACTTCTCGCTTTTCCGCGCGAACTTTGGGCACCAAGAGCATAAACGGCAAATCCATCCCTTCGGGGACTTCAAAATATTCGTGAACGTATTCGCGGAGGATGGCTGGGGCGAACGGGCGGAATGCTTCGCGAAATTTCACCTTGGCGTTGATGATGTCCTTCATTTTGTTGTGGCGAGCGTCCGCAAGGATTGACCTTGCCCCTAAAGCACGCGGGCCAAACTCTAACCGACCCTGGTACCAGCCAATCACCTTGCCGTCGGCGATCATCTTGGCAGTTTCTTCGAGCAGGGCGTCTTCGTCGGGGATGTGGGTGTAGGTTGCACCGATTTTGTCGAGTGCAGCTTTGATTTCGTCAGGCCCGAACTCCGGACCCCAGAGGGCGTGGTCCATCTGGAACACGCGGGGGTTTTTGAGAACGGTATTGTAAATGTAAAACGCAGTCCCTAGCGCTCCGCCGGAATCACCCGCGGCTGGTTGAATGAAAATGTTCTCGAAGGGGGTTTCCTGCAAGATTCGCCAGTTGGCAACGCAGTTCAGCCCTACCCCGCCCGCGAGGCAGAGGTTTTTCATACCCGTCTCGCGATGAACATGGTTGGCCATCTTGACCATGATTTCTTCGACGACCTTTTGCCCGCTGTGCGCAATGTCGCGATGGAAGTCGGTCAGCTCCGTCTCGTTGGGACGTTGCGGTTGACCGAAAAGGGTCTCCCATTTGTCGCTGATCGTTCGCTCTGTGGAGTAGGCGTGAACGAAATAGTCGAGGTTGAGGCGGATGCTGCCGTCGTCTTTGATGTCCACGACCTCGCGAAACTTGTCGACGTATGTTGGTTTGCCGTACGGCGCCAAGCCCATGACTTTCCACTCGGCGTCGTTGACGCGAAAGCCCAGGTACGCGGTAATCGCAGAAAAGAGAAGCCCCACCGAGTGCGGAAAGCGAATCTCCTTTTGCATCTCGATTTCGTAGCCCCGTCCGACGCCCCAACTCGTCGTGGTCCACTCGCCAACGCCGTCGGCGGTGATAATGGCAGCCTCTTTGTAGGGCGAAACGAGAAACGCGCTCGCCGCGTGCGAAAGATGATGCTGACAGTAAAGGATTTCCTTGTCGATCCCGAGCTTTTCTTGAATCTCGCTACCAATGCGAAGGCGGTGACCAAACCATAGCGGAATCGCGGTCAGCCAGGGTTTGTACGTGCGCGGATAGTAGGCCAGGATCGTTTCGAGAATGCGGTTGAACTTAACGAGCGGCTTTTCGTAAAACGCGATGTGATCGACCTGCTCGATCGTGATGCCCGCGGTTTTCAAACAGTATTCAATCGCCAGCGACGGGAACCCGTGGTCATGCTTCTCTCGAGAGAAACGCTCTTCCTCCGCAGCTGCCACGAGCTGACCGTCTTTGACCAGGGCAACGCCCGAGTCGTGGTAATAGCAAGATATTCCGAGTACGTACACGATTAGTATCGAATTCTGAAATTAAAACGGCCTGCGCATTCGTTCGATCGTTGGTTCGTGCGGTTTGTAGTCTTCCCAGTAGGTGCCGCCCTTTTTCAACTTCTTTCGTAGCGGATCGGTCCTTCGTACGATCACCGAAAAGATGGGTAGCAGGACGACAAACAACACCGTCAACATCACCGTAGACATGAACAAACCGATCGGAACCGTGACGCTCATCCAAGTGACATAAACTGGTTTCGCAATCGCCGGCGAGGCGAGCGAGATCACGCAACAAAAAACGCCCGCCGCCCACATGACAGACGACGCAATCTGAGCACCGCTTCCATCCCAGGAAGCGAATCCGATCTCCGCTTTCCGTGAATGCACAAACCACAAGATCGCACCAAGCGCGCCGAAACCAAACAGCATCGCCCAGCCAAACTTGCGAAGATCGTCGTGGGTTGGGTTTTTGTTGACGGTGAACATTGTATTCGGTTCGCTCTCTTGATCGCTCCCTTACGGTCGCGGCTCTGATTTGTGTGGTACAGGATTGCATCCAGTACTGCACCGGTTACAAACCGGTGCCACACGCTTTTCGCTTACGCGAATAGCTTACTCCGCGAAGACTTCCTTCGGGTCCAGCTTCTTTACCAGAATCTCTGCCTCTCCAATCGCATGGCCAGCCGGAAGCTGCTCTGTCGCATTCGCCCAACTTTGCCAGTTGTCATCGAGGTTGAGCATCTTCGCACACTTCTCCGCCGTCGCGGGTAGAAACGGTGCGATCAGCGTCGTCAGCGTCCGAGCCGTCTGAAAACAAACGTTGATCGCCCGACCGCAGACATCCATATCCGTCTTGCGCGAAAGGAATGGCTTGGTCACATCAAAATAACCATTCCCCGCACGAGCAAGTGCCATCACCTCAGAAAGACCCGCCTTGAAATGACACGCTTCAAGCTCCGCGCCGGTTTTCTCAACCGCCTGCTCGCATCGAGCGAGGTGCTGGGTATCCACGTCGTCACGCGAACCGACCGCAGGAACCTTCCCGTCGAAATACTTATGCGCGAACGTCATCGTCCGGTTGAAAAAATTACCAAACGCGTTCACCAGCTCGGTATTGTTTCGATTTACGAAATCGTCGATGTCGAAAGCGGTCCGAGCAGACTCAGGCGCGATGGCTGTGAGGTAATATCGCAGCGGATCGGGGTCGAACGTCTTGAGATAATCCTCAATCCAGACGGCTGTCCCACGACTCTTGCTGATTTTTTCCTCTTCCTTGCCCGGGAACTTGATGTTCAAAAACGAGTTCGAGACCACATTGTGCGGCAACTGATACTCACCCTTAATCCCCTGAAGGTCGTCACTGTCGTGCGAGGCGAGCATCATCGCAGGCCAGGTGATCGCGTGGAAGACGATGTTGTCCTCGCCGATAAAGTGAACCACGTTGCAGTCGGGGTTTTTCCACCAGTCCGCGTACGCATCGAGACCCTCGCCGTTTTTCTCGCACAGCGCCCCGGTGAACGAGACATAACCGATCGGCGCATCGAACCACACATAGAGCGATTTTCCTTCTGCATCAGGATCATCCAGCGGAACGGGCACGCCCCACGTCAGATCGCGCGTCATCGCCCGCTCGGGCAAACCTTCCGCCTCGATCCGACCCAGCGATTGGTTCAAAACGGTCGCCCGCCATTGTGCACCGCAGGCTGCGACATCTTTCTTACTCGCAAGCCACTCCGATAGCTTCCCCTGAAGCTGATCCAATCGAAGGTACCAGTGAATCGTCTCGCGAAGCTCTGGCTTGGTCCCGGTCATCACGCTAATGGGGTTCACAAGCGAAAGTTGATCGATGGCCCGACCGCACCCTTCACACTGATCGCCGAAGGCGTTGTCGCTGTTGCAATGCGGGCAGGTTCCCTTGACGTAGCGGTCGGGCAAGAACTGCTCCGCCTCCGTATCGTAAAGCTGCTTGGTCGATCGTTTCGTAAAGAAGCCCTTCTCGTGAATCTTCAGAAACAAATCCTGGCAGAACTTCTCGTGCGTCTTCGCATAGTCGGGCTGATGCGTGCCGCCATAGATGTCGAACTCAATCCCCAGACCATCGAAATCGCGTTTCTGGCAGGCGTTGAAATGAGCGGTCAGCTCCTCGACGCTTTTGCCCTGCTCCCGCGCGGTCTTGAGGGCTGCCACGCCGTTGTCATCACTGCCGCAGATAAACCGAACATCCGCCCCGGTCGCGCGGAGATAGCGAACGTAGGTATCCGCCGGAACATACGCCCCGGCGATATGCCCCACATGAAGTCGCCCGTTCGAGTAGGGAAGGGCTGCGGTGATGAGGAATCGTCTGTTAGCCATCGATAAAAGTCTGTTTGCGCCGGTTTCCGCGCCAAAAAATGCCGCATACGTCGGGTCAAATCGGCAGATCGCCCGTTTGAGCAAACAACTGCCGACTCAAACGCGCTCTTTCTTCCGTCCCCCATATACCCAAGGGGGATCGAGGGGGGTTTCCCGCGCCGCCCGCATGTTTGGTGCTCTTGCGGCGTGATTGTATGTCGTGGGCGGTTTCTGACAAGAAACTCATGGCCCACCACGTGCTACATGCCGATAAAACCGGCGTGTTTTGACGCCTCGTAGCCATCGAGCGTATAATGTAGTAGCAGCGGCGGTTTTCTGATGATCAGCCGATCGTGATCGGAACGCCGTGATCGCTCTCCGCGTTTGATGCGGAAAACGGAAGTCTTCACCATGAATCAGCACATACTCGCGATGTTCGGAATGCCCGGCGGCGTTGAGACGGTCGTCATCGTGGTGATCGCACTGCTCCTGTTTGGCCGTCGCCTTCCAGACGTCGCCCGTTCGATCGGCAAGAGCATCGTCGAATTCAAGCGCGGCATGCGCGAAGTCAAAGACGACATCGACGAAGCCGCCAAACTCGATACCGACGCCCCGAAGAAGATCGACAAGAAGTCCGACAAGCCGGCGAATCACTCGGCAGGGGAATAGACCCAGCACTTGCTAGTAAACTGTCCACCACCACCGTTCTTCACGTGCGCGCGCAAAAAACGCCCGGCGGTCAATTACGACGCGCCGGGCGCTTTGTATATCAAGGAAAGGTTTGTCGTCGATCGATCCCTCTCAGGATCGATTCAGATGTCCGAAGACATCCATCGAAAATATGCTGACATCATCCTTACGTCATCCTTTCGGATGTCGAAGGTCTAGATATCCTCTAGAAAGGAGGTGATCCAGCCGCAGGTTCCCCTACGGCTACCTTGTTACGACTTAGTCCCAGTTATCAAGCTTACCGTCGGCCGCCGCCTCCCAGAGGGTTAGCTAAACGGACTTCGGGTACTCCCAATTTCCATGACTTGACGGGCGGTGTGTACAAGGCTAAGGAACACATTCACCGCGTCGTAGCTGATACGCGATTACTAGCGATTCCAACTTCAT
The DNA here is from genome assembly GCA_024277835.1 of Planctomycetota bacterium. Classification (GTDB taxonomy): domain Bacteria; phylum Planctomycetota; class Phycisphaerae; order UBA1845; family UBA1845; genus JAJRUK01. The sequence continues at coordinate 5,001 of JAJRUK010000120.1, forward strand.
GGAGTCGAGTTGCAGACTCCAATCCGAACTGAGGCTCGCTTTCTGCGATTTGCTCCATCTCACGATATCGCGTCGCTCTGTACGAACCATTGTAGCACGTGCGAATCCCTGGGCATAAAGGCCATGATGACTTGACGTCGTCCCCGCCTTCCTCCGGTTTAACACCGGCAGTCTCGCTAGAGTTCCCGGCATGACCCGCTGGCAACTAACGATAGGGGTTTCGCTCGTTAAAGGACTTAACCTGACACTTCACAGCACGAGCTGACGACAGCCATGCAGCACCTGTGTAAGTTTCACCCGAAGGCAGCCTACTCCTCTTTCGAGGAGAGCATCCAAACATGTCAAACCCAGGTAAGGTTCTTCGCGTTGCTTCGAATTAATCCACATGCTCCACCGCTTGTGTGAGCCCCCGTCAATTCCTTTGAGTTTTAGCCTTGCGGCCGTACTCCCC
>JAJRUK010000121.1 GCA_024277835.1 Planctomycetota bacterium
ACTGAGCAACATGCAACCAAAATCAACTCCAGCCTCGTCGCGAAATGCGAATGGGCATTCCTCAAGCGTAATCGGAATCGCGTTCGCTCCAGGCCTGTCGAATCCGTCGATCAAATTCACGAACTTGAACTCGGACCCATCACGCGAACGAAACTCTTCGATCGTCTCCAAAACATGTCCAGCAGTAACCCAAAATGGACGGTCTTCGCACGTGTAAAGGAATCCCGTGTAGAGGAGTGTTTCTGCTTTTCCCTCATGCGTTGCACCGAGGCTTAGGTGCACTATGTGGTTAGAAAAACATTGCCCTAGCTTTGCTGCCACCGCTGGTGTCTTCCACCAATCGTCTTGTAGGCAGGTTTTTTTCTTGTTCTTGGTGGCTGGACTGTTGCCTGGACGCTGGCCTTTTGATTTCCTGTTGACTTGCTTCTTCATCTTTGTGTACCTGACTCCATCCAGTGTACCTATTGATGACATGTTGTCGGGTCGATGACCCGACCTACGGTTGGTCCGCGGAGCGAGCGCTACCGATGTCTCACCGATTCACTGGCTTGCAATCGGTGCCACACAAGAGAGTGCCACACAGCGACATGGCCACCCGAGGGTGGCCATGTCTTGTGGACTTAGATGCTTACATCATGCCAGGCATGCCGCCCATTCCGCCCATGCCACCCATTCCTGGGGGCATGCCGCCGCCGGCTCCTGCGCCGGCTGGGGCCTTCTCTTTGATTTCTGAGATGATGCAGTCGGTCGTCAGCAGAAGACTCGAAACGCTGCCCGCGTTTTGCAGCGCGACGCGCTCGACCTTCGCCGGAACCAGAACGCCCATCTTGATCATGTCGCCGTAGTCGCCGGTGAGTGCGTTGAAACCAAAGTTGGTGTCCTTGCTCTCCATGACCTTTTGACAAACGATCGAACCGTCCAGGCCACCGTTCTCGGCGATCTGCTTGATCGGAGCCAGAAGAGCGCGACGGATGATCTCCGCACCGGTCTTCTCGTCGCCACGAAGTTTCTTAATCAAACCGTCGAGCACGCTGGACGCGCGAATCACCGCAACGCCGCCGCCCGGAAGTACGCCTTCTTCGACAGCAGCCCGACATGCGTGCAGGGCGTCTTCGACGAGGGCTTTCTTCTCTTTCATCTCGATCTCGGTCGCAGCCCCGACGTTGATCTGAGCAACACCGCCGGACAACTTCGCCAGACGCTCGGACAGCTTCTCGCCGTCGTAGTCGCTGGTCGTGTTCTCGATCTCGGTCTTGATCTGGGCGATGCGCGACTTGATGCTGGCACTGCTACCCGCACCTTCGATGATGGTCGTGTTGTCCTTGTCGATGGTGACCTTCTTGGCGCTGCCGAGGTCGGACAGGGTGATGTTCTCAAGCTTGGTGCCAAGGTCTTCGAAAATGGCAGTGCCGCCAACGAGGATAGCCATGTCTTCGAGCATCGCCTTGCGACGATCGCCAAAACCGGGGGCTTTGACCGCACAAATCTGAAGCGTACCGCGAAGCTTATTCACCACGAGCGTCGCGAGCGCTTCGCCTTCGATGTCTTCCGAGACGATCAGCAGCGGACGACCGGACTGCGAGACTTTTTCAAGAATCGGGATCAAGTCTTTGACGTTCGAGATTTTTTTCTCGTGGATCAGGATGTAGGGTTTTTCGAGGTCGCACGTCAAGCTCTCGAAGTTGTTCATGAAGTGCGGCGAGAGGAAACCCTTGTCGAACTGCATGCCCTCGACGAGATCGACGGTTGTTTCGAGCGTCTTGCCCTCTTCGACTGTGATGACGCCGTCTTTGCCGACCTTGTCCATCGCCTGGGCGATCTGCTTGCCGATTTCGGCGTTCTGGTTAGCGGCACAGGTTCCGACCTGGGCGATCTGCGAGGTATTTTTGACGGGGGTGCTCATGTTCTCGAATTCGCCGACGATCGCAGTGATCGCCTTTTCGATGCCGCGCTTGAGTTGCATGGCTTCAGCACCAGCCGCGACGTTTTTGAGTCCTTCGTCGTAGATGGCTTCGGCGTAGACGGTGGCAGTGGTCGTGCCATCGCCCGCGACGTTGGAGGTTTTCGAGGCGACCTCTTTGACCATTTGTGCGCCCATGTTTTCGTAGGCGTCTTCAAGCTCGATCTCTTTGGCGACGGTGACGCCGTCTTTGGTGACGGTGGGGGAACCGAATGATTTTTCGATAACGACGTTACGCCCGCAGGGGCCTAGTGTCGCTTTGACAGCTTTTGCAAGCTGTTTCACGCCTCGACGAATTGCTTCGCGGGCTTCCATGTTGTAGGCAATTTTCTTTGCAGCCATTAGCGTTTGCTCCGTAAGTGAATTCGAAATAGCGAATTCAGAATGTTTATTGTGTTCGTTTGTCGGGTCGATGACCCGACCTACGTTCGTTGTTTGGTTTGCACAGCGAGCCATGCGTTGGTGGGCAATAGCCCACCCTACTCCTGGTGGCGATAGTCCGCCCTACTCAAGGATTCCGAGGATGTCGGCTTCGTCCATGATCATGTATTCGTCGCCAGCGACTTTGATTTCGCTTCCGGCGTAGCTGGTGAAGAGGACTTCGTCGTTCTTCTTGACTTGCATGGCTGTTCGTTCGCCGCTGTCGAGCATTCTTCCGTTGCCAACTGCGAGGACGATACCGCGCTTTGGCTTTTCCTTGGCAGAGTCGGGGAGGATGATTCCGCCCGAGGTTTTTCCGTCCGCTTCGACCCGCTTGACGATGACCTTGTCACCCAGGGGTTTGATGTTTAGCTTGGCCATGTTCTTTTGAACTCCTTTTAAGTTGCGTTCCGGGCTGCCGTGCAACCCGCGTGATTTCTTAACCGTTTTGGATTAACGCCTTGCGAACAGCGCTCGTTACATGCGCAGCCGCAGACGGGAACTCTATGACGCTTGTGGCTTTGAGTGTCAGCGCTGCCTGCAATGCGTGGCGGGTGACGTTTTTCATCAGTAACCAGCAAGGCAGCACCGCATCGATCGAGCGGATCGTTCGCAGCACCGATAGCCCGTCGATTTCGTGATCGTCCGCGAGGAGAATCGCAGCGGCGAGTCCGCCAAGCTCGACGCGCTGGACGGCATCCTGCCGCGTGTGGACCCTGCAAATCGAGACGACCGCCGGTCGAAAGCCCGACTCGAACTCGTCGCACCATCTGGGCGCATCGCCGGAAACGGCGTGGGCGACGAGGATCGGG
>JAJRUK010000122.1 GCA_024277835.1 Planctomycetota bacterium
CGCCGCCTTCCCCGCAGCTTCCGTATACGACGCGTTCTCAAGAACCCGGCCAGCTTTTGCGAGACTGGCGATCATCAGTCCGTTCCAGTCCGTTAGAACCTTATCATCCAGCGCTGGTGCAATCCGTTTCGATCGTGCGTCGAACATCTTCTTCCGCCATGTCGAAAGCTTCTTGCGAAAGGCTTTGGCGTCGATGTTTTTCACTTGCGCGAAGTCGTCGGGGGCGACTCGGATATTGAGGATATTCTTCGGGCCTTCTTGCGCGTGCCCACGAATTTCCTCCCAATTGCCCGCGGCGGTGACGTCGTAGTAGCTGTTGAAGATCGCCGCGTCAGCCTCTCCGAGAACGTCTACCACTTGCTCGACTGTCCAGACATAGAACTTGCCCTCAAGTCCTTCGCTGTCGGCGTCGCGCGAAGAAAAGAACGCCCCATCTGGAGAGCGAAGGTCGGTAAGCACATAGGAGAAAATGTCTTCAGCGACCTCGCGATAGAACTCGTTCTGCGTGACCTGATACCCATCAAGATAGATCGCACTGACCAGCGCCTGGTCATACAGCATTTTTTCAAAGTGTGGGACAAGCCATTTTGGGTCCGTACTGTACCGACAGATACCGCCTCCGATATGGTCGTAAATCCCCCCGCGGGCCATGCTGTTGAGGGTTTTCTTGACCGGGTATAGCAGGTTCGTTGCGCCGGTCCGGCGGTAGATGCGGAGCATCAGGTCCATCGACATGCTTGGCGGAAACTTGTTCGACCCGCTTGCAATGCCACCATAATTGCCGTCGAAATGTTGCGCTAACGTCATCGCAGAAAGTTCAATCTGACCAACCGGTGGAACACCTTTGGCTGGCGCTGGACCCGCAGACCACTGGTCTAGAAAAGTCGACGCCTCGCTCGCGGCATCGAGCAACTGGTCTCGACGCGACGCCCATAAGCCGGAGATCTGATCCAGGATCGACGCGAATCGCTCTTTCGGAAAATAGGTCCCGGCGTGGAACGGCCTCGCGTCTGGGGTGAGCCAAACGCTCATGGGCCAACCACCGCTGCGCGTTCGCGCTTGCGTGTAGGCCATGTAAATCTCATCGATGTCCGGACGCTCTTCCCGGTCGACCTTAATCGCGATGAAGTGGCGATTCATGAACTCAGCGATCTCTTCGTTCTCAAAGCTTTCATGCTCCATCACATGGCACCAGTGACACGCAGCGTAGCCAATGCTCAAGAAAATCGGCTTGTCTTCTTTTTTCGCTTTCGCAAACGCTTCCTCGCCCCATTCGTACCAGTCCACCGGATTATGGGCGTGCTGAAGCAGGTACGGGCTTGTTGCGTTGATGAGGTTATTTGTGTGCTTGGGGCGGGTGCTTGTATCCTCGCCTTCGATGTTTATCATCGTTGCCTCGTTCTTTGTTTTCTGTGCCATCGCCGTCTGCGTGCCGAATACGCAAAGCGCAAAGGTGCAGGTAACGGCCCAGTGGATTGTATGGTTCTTCACTAGCATCGCTTTTTTTGCCCCAAAATGATTCGTCGCTCTCGCGGCGTCAAACTTTACCGTAGGGGATTTTATGCGACCAGAGCATTCGGTCAAAGATTCACAGGCGAACGCGGTACTTTCCGCATCGCCGGGCGAATTTGAGGTCTCAACGGAGGCTCGAATGGTTGCAAAATCGCAATGCTTGCAGTACACTCCCCGCGCTCCTGAGGTTGGCGAATCGGGAGACGTTTGAAAACTTGATAGGATGCCTTTTACCCTCGCGGAGGTGATCGTGCGGCGACCGATCGCAGAACTCAAACCCGGTGAACTCATAGACGACCAAGTCTTTCTGGTTCGTTCCAAAGACCTGCGCACGACCTCGCAGGGCGGTTTGTATATTCACGCCGTGTTGGTGGATAAGTCAGGCGACCTCCTTGCCCGGATGTGGCAGGCGAGCGAATCTATCTACAACGCCATCCCCCAGGGCGGTTTTGTGCGTCTCAAAGGTCGCACGGAAAACTACAAGGGGTCGCTTCAGTTCATCATCGAGGCGGTTCGCATCGCGGACGAAGGCTCGTTTGACATTGCCGATTTTCTTCCCGCGACGTCATGCGATATCGACGAGATGTTCAAGCGTCTCAGTGAAATTGTTCAAGGCATCAAGCATCCTCACCTCGCAGCGCTTGCGGGCGAGTTCCTTGCCGACGCTGACCTCATGGCTCGCTTCAAGAAAGCGCCTGCAGCGGCTGTTCTTCATCACGCTTACATTGGTGGATTGCTTGAGCACACGCTGAGTCTTCTTGAGCTTGCGCTGGTCGTTATTCCGCGGTATCCCCAGCTTAGTCTTGACCTTGTGTTGGCGGGGCTGTTTCTTCACGACATCGGCAAGTGTGCGGAGCTTACGTTCGATACGACGATCGGCTACTCCGATCAGGGGCAGCTAGTGGGTCATATCGCGTTGGCGACGCTATGGATCGAGCGAAAGTCGATCGCTGTGGCCGACAAAACGGGTAAGCCTTTCCCCGCCGAGGTGCGCGATTTACTGATGCACCTGATTCTCAGTCATCACGGCAGGTACGAGTTTGGCAGCCCCAAACTTCCCGCCGTCGCCGAAGCTGC
>JAJRUK010000123.1 GCA_024277835.1 Planctomycetota bacterium
ACGCGAACATGTCAAACGGCATTTTACGTCGCGCGTGAACGAACGCGCGATTCAAAAATCCCCTCGCAGCTCCGTCGCGAAAGATGGGCCGACGACGATGCGTCACGACGGTAAAGAAATAGGACGCCCCCTGTTCTCGCCTTCGAACGTAGTTTGGCATGCGGTTATGTTATGTCTGGAGCGTGATGATCAACCGCGTGCCGACAGCCGCACGCCATTGAACGGATGTGGTGGGCAATAGCCCACCCTGCTCGCTGTGTCATACTCCCTGACCCCCTACAACCGATGCCGGATCGCCCAGAGGTCTGCAAAAATAGGCAAAAACAGCGACTGCTTCAGGAACGCGACGCCGAGCGAGCCGCCGGTGCCCTTTTTGTTGCCGATTGTTCGCTCGACGAGCTTTACGTGGCGATACCGCCACTCCTGCAAGCCCTCATCGAAGTCCGTCATCAGCTCAAACAGGATCGCGACGTCGGGCCTTGTCGTGTAGAGGTTTAGCAGGCCGTCCTGAATCGCTGGCTGGGGCTGGTTTGACTGCGTGACGTCGCGGTTGGTTAGCTCGTCCGGAATGGTTACGCCGTTTTGACCCAGGAATTCGTAAAAGTGATCCACGAGCGATGGCTCGCTGAGTCTTCGCTCGAGCTTTTCGCGATGCCCACGTGCGTCCGGATTCGCACTGCTGGCTGTTTGATATTTGAGCATCTCCGGGCGCTTGTAACCCAGCAAAAACTCAAACTCGCGGTACTGGGCGGACTGAAACCCCGACGCGGTGTCGAGCCTGTCGCGAAAACTTGTAAACGACATGGGCGTCATCGTCTCGAGAATATCAAGCTGCCCGACGAGCGTTTTCATGATCGTCCGCGAACGCTGAAACGTATGAATCGCGTCGTAGAGCTTGTTGGCCGACAGGTCGCGTTTCACCTTGTCGAGTTCATGCAAGAGCTGCTTAAACCATAGCTCGTAGACCTGATGAATGACGATAAAAAGCGTCTCGTCATGCTCGGGCGGGGTCGATCGCGGCTCTTGCAATTCGAGAAGTCCGTCGAGTTTTAGATAATCCCAGTAAGTTAGTGCCATCTTGTCGTCACTCCCAACCCGACCGACTTTTTACCACAGAGACACGGAGGCACAGAGAAGACAGGAAAAATAACAGACCGAGTCCTCAAAACATACTTCCAACCGAATCAAGTCACTCGAAGAGTGTCTCCAACCATCTCTTCTCTGTGTCTCCGTGCCTCTGTGGTTTACATCTTCTTTGTTACGCGACACCCTCAATCAACTTAACCAACAAGCAGCCGCCCCAACAACAATCAAGAGCAAAATGCCCGCGACCACATTCACAATCCGATCCTGCCGCTTCGCCCGGGCGACAGCATCGCCGTACGGAATCCGCGTAAACGTCGCCATCGAATAAAGCGGCAGATACCAGTTCGGAAAAAGCTTGTTCAACAGCTTTTCCTTCTTCTTCTTGAGCAGGAACTTTTTCGAGCCCGTATGGTCCCGCATCTCAACGAAATTACTAATCGCAAGGTCCGCGAGGACGTTCACATGCACGCGACGAAGTCGGTCGTACTCAACAAACGCCCGCCCCAGGTCTCCCGGCGACGCTTGTAAGCATTCATCCAACACAAGCGCATCTTCAAACGCAGCGTTCATCCCCTGCCCGTAAAACGGAACGACGGCGTGACACGCATCGCCCAGGAGCACGACTTTGTCCTTGTAATACCAGGGCGCAGACCGCACCGTCACCAGCGACCCCGTCGGATTCTCGAAATAGTCTTCGGTAAGCGTAGGCATATGCTCAATCGCATCGGGGAACTGCTTGTTGAAAAACCGCGTGACGTCCGCCTCGGTCTTGATGGCCTCGAAACTCTCCGGACCCTCGAATGGCCAAAAGATCGTCACCGTGAACGAGCCGTCTTCGTTCGGCAGCGCGATCATCATAAACGACCGGCGAGGCCAAATGTGCAGGGCGTTTTTCTCGAGTCGAAACCCTCCGCCCTCTGCAACGGGAATCGTCAGCTCCTTGAACCCGTGCTTGAGATACGTCTGTGAAAAATCGAACCGGTTGACCTTCTGCATCGCCCGCCGAATCCCTGAAAACGCGCCGTCCGCACTGACAAGCACATCCCCCGAGACTTTATTCGACTCTCCCGTCGTCGTGTCCTCGATCGTCGCCTCGCAAGCGTCGAGATCAACGCCCGTACACTTTGCGTTAAAATGCAGCCTCACGTTTTGAAACTTATCCGCTGCGTCGAGCAAGAGCGCGTTCAGATCGCCCCGAGAAACAGAGTGAATCGCCTGCGAATCGTCTCGGCCATAGGGTTGAAAGGTGAGCGAACCGTCGCGGCCATGAATCATCCGGCCCGGCATCGGCACCGACATTTTCATCACATCTTCAATGACGCCAACCCGCTCAAGCGCCGTGATCCCGCGATGCGACAGGGCGAGGTTGATCGACTTCCCCCCCGGGATGTTCCCACCGCGCAGGTCCTCGCGCAGCTCGTAGACATCCACGTCGTACCCCGCTTTACCGAGATAACACGCCATCAACGACCCACCAGGCCCGCCGCCAATAATCACGAACTTGGGTTTATCAGTTTTCGACATGAATCGACCTGCATTATCTTGCGAAACCACCAACCCGAGCCGCAGGCTTTAGCCTGCGCGGACGTTCGAACGAAAGGATCGCCCGTCACCCAACCAACCCTACGATCCCCCAACGCAACGCTTCAACGAATTCGCAAAACGCCAAACATCGAAAAACGAATTGTACAAAGGGACTGGCGCGACGCGAATCACATCCGGCTCGCGATAATCACAAACGACCCCGTCCGCCTGCATCTTAGAAACAATCTCCTTCGCATATTCTCGAATGAAAAGCGACAACTGACACCCACGCGCCAACGGATCGCGCGGCGTAATGATTTCAACCGCGTCGCCGCCCAACTGATCCACCAGAAACTCGAGATACCCCGTCAACCTCACCGACTTCGCCCGAAGCTTGTCCATCCCGACCTCGTCGAATAGATCGTACGACACCTTCACCGGTGCGAGCGCAAGAATCGGCGGGTTGCTGATCTGCCAACCGTCCGCCCCCTCTCTGGGTGTAAACTCCGGAATGAGCTGCATCTGAAACCGCGTTTTCGGATCATTCCCCCACCAACCGGCGAATCGGGGAATATCGAGGTTCGACCCATGACGCTCATGAACAAAACAACCGCCCACCGCCCCCGGACCGCTGTTGAGGTATTTGTAATTGCACCAGCAGGCGAAATCGACATCCCAATCGTGCAGCGATAGCGGCACATTCCCGGCGGCGTGCGCGAGATCAAACCCAACCATGCACCCCTTCGCCCGGGCAGCGGAAGCGATCCGCTTCATATCCAAAAGCTGCCCCGTGACAAAGTTCACGCCGCCAAGGAGCACCAGCGCGACAGAATCCCCCTCGCGCTCGAGCAACGCTTCGATGTCTTCGACGCGCAACGTGTGCTCGCCCGCACGCGGCGAAACCGTCAAGAGCGCCTTGCTCGCGTCATGCCCATGATGCGCAAGCTGGGTCTTGACTGCGTAAATATCAGAAGGAAAGCATGGCTCTTCGATCACGATCTTGTACCGCTCGCTCGTCGGTTGATAAAAGCTGACCATCATCAGATGCAGATTCACCGACAGCGAATTCATCAAAACGACTTCGCCCGGTTTTGCACCGACGAGCCTCGCCCCAGACTCGCGAAAGACCTCATGATACGAAAACCACGGTGTTTCGCCTTTGAAATGCCCCTCAACCCCATGCGTCGCCCAGTCGAATAGCTCCTGGTTCACGCGCTCGAGAACACGCTTGGGCTGAAGTCCGAGCGAGTTACCCGCGAAGTAAGCACACGGCGAACGATCCGGACCGGGTGGGATATGAAACGACTCGCGATACGGACCGAGCACATCCTCCGCGTCCTGCGCCTTTGCGAAATCCTCATCAGAAGAATAGTGTTCGCTATCCGCCAAAGCTCTCTGCCTCTCGATCAAGAAATGCGAGCGCCGACTTAAACAACAGTTGCTCTTTCACCTCGGCGTTGAAGTCATCCATCGACTCGATCAGCCCGCCCGGTTTCGCTTCACCCAGCGGAAACGGATAATCCGACCCCAACGCAACCCGATCCGCCCCAACGAGTTTCACCAGATACCGCAGCGCGTCCGCATCGTGTACCAGAGAATCAACCCAGAACTTTCCAACCTGCGACCGCGGATCGACATCGCAATCCACCGCGCAAAGGTCAGGGCGTACATCGAAACCGTGTTGCACGCGGCCTATCGTCCCAGGAAAACCACCACCACCATGCGCGAACCCGATCCTAAGTTTCGGCAGTCGCGTCAGCACGCCGCCAAAGATCACCGAGCAAACCGCGAGCGCCGTCTCAGCGGGCATTCCCACCAGCCAGGACAACCAATACTTGGTCATTCGATCCTTGGCTAGCATATCCCAGGGGTGAACAAATACGCACGCCCCCAAGCTCTCCGCCGCTTCAAAAACGGCAAACACCTCCGGCGCGTCGAGATTCCAATCGTTGACGTGGCTACCAATCTGCACGCCGGGCATACGAAGCTCATTGACGCATCGCTGCAACTCTTTAACCGCAAGCTCCGGCGACTGCATCGGCAGCGTCCCGAGCGCTGCAAACCGCGAAGGATGCTCTCGAACAACTCCGGCGAGGTGATCGTTGAGTATCTGTGAAAGATCGTGCGCGTCCCCCGCCTTGGCCCAGTAGCTAAACATCACCGGAACCGTCGAAAGAACTTGAACCGTTACCCCCGTCTCGTCACAATCTCGGATCCGCCGCGACCCCGACCAGCAGTCGTCCCCAATCTCGCGAAAGAACTTGTCATCCATCATCATCCGAGCGCAGCAGGGCTTGTGATGCTCCAGCCGAATGAACCCGCCGTACCCGTACCTCTCTTGAAGGTCAGGCCACCTCTCCGGGAGCATGTGTGTATGGAGATCAACCTTCACGCCGCCCCCTTCTTGGAAGAACCGCCCCGCACGATTAGCCGCGACCATAGATGCCCGATCCAATAGGTCAAGAACGCCAATAAAAGGGAAAGAACCAGCGATACGGTTGACATGACCATGGCTGCGATGAATCCGCGAAGGCTTCGAATCCCAAGCTCCGCCGGTTTAGTGAAAAACTGCTCGATCGTCCGAAAGACATCGTCCGATCGCAGGTTGGGAAAGACAAGTGAACTCGCCCCCGACACTTCCGTCACGATTCGCGTCGTAACAATCGACCCCATCTCGAAATAGTCGCCCTGAATGTTGTAAAAAGGGGCAAGCCCCAAGACAACCGCCACCGCGAACAAAATTGGTCTCTTCCGCCGCCCGCACACCTTGATCAGCGGAACCCCGATGAAAATCGTCAGCAAAAACGGCGCAATATCTGTCGAAAGATAGATGAAATCGGACCCCTTCCAGTCCCAACCGGTGAGCCGACCCGCGTAGTCTCCCCCTGTCGTGACCCACGGAAAAATCTCATGCAAAAAGCCACCAAAATAGTGCGCCTGAATCTCAAGCTCCCAAATCTCACCACCCGTTACGACACAACCGGCTGCGTGAAGAAGCTCATGAATCGGAACGTAGACAAACCACGTCAGCCCGCCCACAAATAGCAGCCCGATCATCAAAAGCCCGGGACGCTTCACCGTCACCAGCATCTCAAGACACTGGATGACGTCGTCAAACGGTTGTCGAAAAAAACTCTTCATCCCAATCCCTTAATAACGCAAACCCGCCCTCTAAAGAATCAAACCACTATCCGCCAAGAACCGACAGCCTATACAAAACGCACAGGATGTCACGACAAGCGTAACCCCAAGCGTTTACACGCCACATCCTTCTACAATTCCACAAGCCTGCGGTCGAAAATTGTCAAACGCGGAAGACTTCACATGCCCCGTTCGTTGACACGCCCAAGCCACCCCGGATACGATAGAGACACCCGCGAGATAGGCGGTTCGCAGTTCGGCGCGGAACGTGCGACCCCTGCATAGCGTTTAAGGCAACAAAAATTCAAAATAGTTCCCAACCAGTATACGAATCGGTTCACGGATACTCTTTGGGCGGATGACGTAGACCATGACCAGGATCACCTTAGCAATCGCACTTTTCGCAGCCTTCACACCTCTCGCCCTCGGACAAGTACTCGACCATACCGACCCGAACGTGCCACGCGAGAACTTCGTCATCCCCATGGACAAAATGGAGTGGCACATCCCCGACCCCGAAGACCGTAGAGTAACCGAACTCGCAGGACTCGAAGAAGCGAAAAGTAAACAGGACAAGGCCAAAGCGACTCACATTACGCGCGTTCTCAACCGAGTTGATCAGATTCGACGCAAAACCCAGTTACGACTTTCCCTTGAAGAAGCGATTTTCCGGACGCTCGAAACGAACTATTCGATTCAGGTGGCTGGCTACAACCCGGCCGTCTAAACGACGCGGGTCGTCGAGGCAGAAGCAGCGTTCGATACGATCTTCTTCACCAACATGAACAACAACAACATCGACCGACCTTCCGCGTCACAGCTCACAGCAACCGACCTTGAGCTATTCACCTCTAGCTATGGTATCCGAAAACTCACCGCGACCGGCATGGGGCTGCGGGCGTCCTATCAGTTAAACAGAACCAAGACTGCACTTTCCTTCCAGCAGCTCAACCCCGAATACTTTAGTAGCTTCGTCCTCGAAATGCGTCAGCCAATGCTCCGCGCTGCGGGCATCGACTATAACCGATCTGTTATCAATATCACGAAGAACGACCGGCGCATCAGCGACCACGCATTTCGCCGACAGATCCGGGACACTATCCGCTCCGTTGAAGAACTCTACTGGCGACTTGAGCAGGCGCGCCGCGACGTGCTCATCACCGCACGCCTTCTGGCGGACTTTGAGGCGGTGTACGAATACCTCCTCGCCCGGCAGGAGTTTGACATCACGCCCGTGCAGATCGCCGCAACCAAGGCAGACCTCGAGCAAAGTCATGCGGAGTTCATCATCAAACGCAATACCGTCTTCGATGCTGAAGACCGCCTCATCGCCGCGATGAACTCCTCCGACGTTGATCTCGCCGACGACATTGAGATTATCCCGACTGACCTCCCGCGACTCGCTCCCCTCACGCTCGACCGACTCAGCGAGGTACAGGTTGCGATCGACAATCGACAAGAAATCAAAGAGCAAGCGCTTCGCGTCGCCAGCGCCAAGATTACCGTCGGGCGAGCCAAGAGCGACGAGCTTCCTAAGTTTGACGTTACTTTTCGTACAACCTTTGATGGCTTATCCGGTACTGCCGATCGCTCTTTTGACGAGCTTAGCCGCAACAAATTCCACGAGTACTTCGTGGGCGTTGAACTCGAAGTCCCCATCGGCAACCGGGCTCCGAAAGCAGCCCACTATCGCGCGCGTCTTCAGCACGACCAGGCGGTGGCTTCACTCAAGAAAACGATCGAAGATGTCATCCTCGACGCCAATATCGCCGTGCGAAAAGTCCTCACAACCTTCGACGCGATAGGCCCAAACTTTGAATCAGCCAACTCTCGCGAACGCGAAGTCCAGTCGATCGTCGCCCGCGCGGAGCGAAAAGACCTCAACACGCTAAACAGCGAACTCGCCGCGCGGCGCGGACTTGCCACCGCCCGTCGCAACATGCTCTCTGCGATGGTTGAGTACAACATCGCCATCATCGACCTCCAGCGAGCAAAAGGCACGCTCCTGGTCAACCACAACATCACAGTCCCGCACCTGGCCGACTGATCGAACGCTCAGCAAAGAACGAACAACCCAAAAACATAGGGGCCACGGGGCGGACGATTCGCACCGACGCAACACGCCGAGCTGGATGCGGACCCTGCACCGAATCGCCGCAACACGACGCCGCGCGTAGGCCACGACGCGTTGTACGGGGCTCAATTCTTGCTTGTTCACCCTGCCAAACTGGCAGCGCAAGCGCCCTTCGAAACGCAAAATGACAGCCTCCGCCGCTCCCGATCCGAGATCAAATGCCGTCTTGCCGCCGCCACGAAACTCCTAACCGTTTGCCAACAACAGACTTACAACGATCACGTCATCCTTGCGCCAAGGCGCCGACTCTGGCATCCACCGTGCATTTGCATCACACGGAGAACGTATAGGCCCACTGAGATCGCACGTTGACGCTGACGCCCAGAACATCATTCGCGGACCCGGGATCGACCCCGATCCTCGTCGCCCACGCCGTTTCCGGCGATGCGCCCAGATGGTGCGACGAGTTCGAGTCGGGCTTTCGACCGGCGGTCGTCTCGATTTGCAGGGTCCACACGCGGCAGGATGCCGTCCAGCGAGTCGAGCTTGGCGGACTCGCCGCTGCGATTCTCCTCGCGGACGATCACGAAATCGACGGGCTGTCGGTCTTGCGAACGATTCGGTCGATCGATGCGGTGCTGCCTTGCTGGTTGCTGATGAAAAACGTCACCCGCCACGCGTTGCAGGCAGCGCTGACGCTCAAAGCGACAAGCGTCATAGAGTTCCCGTCTGCGGCTGCGCATGTAACGAGCGCTGTTCGCAAGGCGTTAATCCAAAACGGTTAAGAAATCACGCGGGTTGCACGGCAGCCCGGAACGCAACTTAAAAGGAG
>JAJRUK010000124.1 GCA_024277835.1 Planctomycetota bacterium
CGACGCGGGATTGGGTGACCGCGTCGATCGAAATTCTTGGGATTGCGTTGACGCTGATCGACACCGCCGGCCAGCGACCTGACGCGGACCAACTTGAGAAAACCGCCATCGATACCGGTCGTGATCGGGCTTCGTGCGCTGATCTTACGATTGTGGTGCTGGATGGCTCGATCCCCATGACCTCGGAGGCGAGTTATCTTCTCACAGAGGACACCATTTCCGATTCGATCCTCGCCCTGAACAAGTGTGATATCGCATCCGCATCGGATGTGAGCAAACTCGATCCTTCCGCCGCAACCACCGCATTGGAAACAGTTTGCGTTTCTGCCAAAGACGGGATCGGCATACCTGGGTTGCTGAAAGCGGTCGGGGGGCATCTCGGCATTAGCCAGGACATCCAGGCCAAACCCGCCGCATTTTCCGACCGCCAGGTTGAGATAGGGAGGTTAGCGCTGGACCTTCTCGAGCACGATGCGGGCGCCGCTGGGCGAGCGATCGAGGAAGAATTGATTCCTATTTCCGGGTGACTTACAGGTTCAAGGACCTATAATCAGCAGAGTGAGTACGTCGGCGCTTCGCGAGTGGAATCCTGTCAGCGCCGGATATCGCTTGATTTTGATCTGTAGGCGCATGTTTCGGGTGGATTCTGCCCGCCTATCGCGCCTACACTCTTGAGTCGCAAAGTGTGGCCTGCTTTGCGCGTCGTAGTCCCAATTGGTCGAGGCCGAAAGACGTCCCGTACATGTCGATAGAAGATTCTCAAATCGCGCGACTGGTCGTGGAGCGAAAGCTCTGCTCGAAAAATGAGGTGGACCTCGTCCGCGCCGAGCACAAGGTCGCCAGGGAGAAAGCTCCGTCGGTCACTCTCTGCGATATGCTCATACAGCACGGGTATGTGACCCACTCGCAGGTAAAGCGTCTGACGATGGCGATGGACGAAGATTCCATGTATCGCCCGGCGCAGCAGATTCCCGGTTTTCAAATCCTCAGCAAGATCGGCCAGGGGGCGATGGCTGTTGTGTTTAAGGCGAAGCAACTCAGCCTCGACCGAATCGTAGCGATCAAAGTGCTTCCCAAGCGGCTGAGCGAGAATCAGGAATTCGTCGATCGGTTTTATCGCGAGGGGAAGGCCGCTGCGCGGTTGAACCACGCGAACATCGTGCAGGCGTTCGATGTTGGCGAGTCCGGCGGATATCATTATTTCGTCATGGAATTCATCGACGGCGAGACTGTTTATGAGCGGGTCGCCGACGGTCGCCCGATGGCGGAAAAAGACGCCTTGCGGATAATGATCCAGTGCTCAAAAGCGCTGCTTCACGCCCATCAGCAAGACCTCATTCATCGCGATGTCAAACCCAAAAACCTGATGCTGACCAAAGACGACACGGTGAAGCTCGCGGACATGGGCCTCGCGCGTGAAATGAGCGATTACGCGACCGCGACCGCCGAAGCGGGTCGAGCGTATGGAACGCCCTACTACATCAGCCCCGAACAGATTCGCGGGGAGATTGACATCGACGCTCGAGCGGACATCTACGGGTTAGGTGCGACCTTTTATCATATGGTCACGGCGCGGGTGCCTTTCGATGGCACAACGCCGTCGGCGGTGATGCATAAGCATCTCAAGGAACCACTGATTCCGCCGGACCACCTGAATAAGGCCCTATCTGCGGGCATCGGCGAGATTATCGAAGTGATGATGGCGAAATCCCGCGACGATCGCTATCCGTCGATGCAGGACGTGATCAACGACTTGGAGTTGGTCGCAAATGGCGAAGCGCCAATGCAGGCTCGCGAAAAGTACGACCACGGTCTACTCGAAAACTTGACCAGCGGCGCGACGATACCCAGCTCCGGGCGGACCGCTCACGACCCAGATGGATCGTCACCTAAGATTGCCATTCAGTGGATTCTGCTTCTCGGTGTTCTTCTGGTGATGTCAATTCTCTGCAATGTGGTCTTGATCGCGAACCGCTAGAGAATCTAACGCTTGAGCAACGCTGGCACCCCCCCCCACGGTCCCCCCTTGGTAAGGGGGACGAACGCTACGATTGGGTTCCGCGTGCTCTAGCCATCGCATCGACCGTCGTCCGGACGGTGGCGAAGCTGCTTGGGATTGTGCTCGCGCGCTCGACCAACCGAACTTACTTCGGCGCCCCAATTCTCGGAAGTCCCGATATCACCCCCGACACGCGACAGTTCTGCCGGCACGACTTCGAAGCATACGCGGAGCGTCTCGTTGGCTTTGATATATTTGTCCACGACATGGTCAAAGGCGAGCGGCGAGCTAGAGAAATCCATATCCGGCGTTTCTTTGTACCAGACGCGTACGCGGAAACTCTCCGCGTAGTAACCATGCGATTCACTGAGCACGATTACGAGCCGATTCTTGCCGGTACTGGTATCGACCTCGATCGACACCGACACGTCCGGCGCTTCTGGCGGCTCCTCGCCGGCGAGCGGCAACATCGCTAACTCGGTGATGAGTTCCTTATTTTGCTGCTCGGTCAGCCCGCGGTCGTCTCCGGCAAGCGTATCCACGGTGGAATCCGCGTCGGCTGTGGTTTTCTTCGGCGCTGTCGCAAAATAGACCGCCAGCCCGCCGGCGAGCACGATGAGAATGAGTAAACGAGGTTTCATTGATCCAAATACTCCTTTGGTTTTCGACCGGACGCAGCCAAATCCGGGGGGCAACGCAGTGCTGGCAGACCGGGTGGGACGGCAGATCGCTGCCACTTCCCACAGGGTAAAGCCCGGAACGAGTATAGGACGGGTACGCTCGCCCGCAAGGATTCGTTCACAGACTTTGAACGAGAACGTATGAAGGCCTCCTTTTCGACCTCAAGGACCGAAATCGCTGGCTAGTGGTTTGACGGTCGGGTTCGTCGCCCCTATCGTACCGTGTTCGCTACTGGCTATGGCTGTAGGGCAGGAATAGTGGCGGACGGAGCACAGTTTGCGATGAAACGACGACCAGTGGGCGTTTGGGCGTTGCTCGTCGTCGTGGCCGCGGTACAGGGTTGCCAGAACGGCGCTGGGTCAGGTCGGTCGCTGACGGTATCGCCGACGCCGTTTTCGCTGGATATTCCGGTTCCGAGCGGGTTTCGGTTGCGCTCGCACAGTGACGATACTCCGGGCGGATCGACGACGCATGAATACATCGGTTGGGCGACCCGTGAGAGTCTCCGGGATTTTTATCGCTCGGAAATGCCCCTTGTGCGGTGGCGAGCAGTGGGCAACGAGGTTGCGGAGGTCGCGGACGACCGATATCTGCTCCTGTTCGATCGCGGCGACGAAACGTGTAGAATTAGTATCCGAAGCGCAGGCGTCTTCTCGTTTGGGAGGGCGGTCGTTGTGGCGCAGATGGCACCACGCGCGGGCGCGGTAGATGTTGAATAAGTTGAATTGAACTATGAAGGCAGAACGACGCCACGAACTTAAAGATAACGACCTCTTGCACATTTTGCACCAGACGCGCGACTACCTGAACGAAAACGGCGGACGCGTGGGTTTGGCGCTCGTTGTCGTCATCGTCGGTGCGACGGCGCTGAGCCTCGGTGTGCGATCGAACACGGCAGCATCCGAAGACTCTTGGATGCGAAAATCCGAGCTTGTCTACTCCGACGTCGAAAAGGGTCGTGAGTCGCTCGCGACACTATCGACGCTGGTGGCGCAGTCCACGGATGACGCATTTGTGCTCTCTGCACTTATTGAACAGGGGCAGCAGGCGCTGCGACTGTGCCAAGAGGTTCCGTTTCCGCCAGATGAAGACTTCAACAACCTCGCGAAGAATACGTTTACGGAATTGCGCAAGCGGTTTCCCGATAACGCCCTTGCAACAGGAGCCGCGCTGACCGGACTTGCGACTGTCGAGGCGAATGCTTTTGTCTTCGACTCTGACCCGGCGCACAAAGAAAAAGCGAAAGCGTTACTCACCGAAGCCCGTGACGCCAAAGCGTTGAGCGGGTTGCCCTTTCAGCGTATCGCGATTGAAAGACTCAACCACCTCGAACAGACGTTCACCCCGGTCATTACGGTTGCACCAGAGATGGTTATCGAGAATGACGTAGAGGGCGAATCGGAGACCGAGGGGGATGCTGCTGGTGTCGATACTCCGTAGCGGAGGCGGTCAGCAGCGAATAACCAATGACGGCTGATGCGCCCGGTCGTCGCCTTGCAAGGAACGAGGGTCTGCCATTTCTTCAATGACGACCCGATCGCGGCCTGCTGCATTCTCGATCGGCCTAATTGCTACCCTTTCGCTGACCGGGTGCCAAACTGGCGGGAACCAATCCGTTTACCTCGCCGCCGAGCTTGGCTATCGGCCGCCCACCCGTCCGATGGGCGATCAGAGTGCTGACCCAGCCCAGTTAGCAACCAGAATCAATCTGGCTGGCGCGATCGGTGAAGTGCTGGGCATTCATTTCACGGTCCGGTCTTCCGGCAAGACTGTTCCTGCCCCGATTCTGCAACACCATGAATTCCGCGGCGCGGTCGGAACGATCGGGGCAAGTGCGCTTGAAATTTCGCGGTTGCACGCGGTCTCGGTGGAGCACTGGCCTGGTTGGCATATCCGATCGATCCCCGTCGAGCAGCGCAACGCGAAACCGCTCGATGTTCTTGTTCCGCTCGATGCTCCGCGAGGCGGGATGCCGAACATGCTATCGCCGGGCGTTACGTATCATTTTTGGGCGGACGTTCGTATTCCGATGGGCGTGAGCGGTGGAACGTACCGGTCGCGTATTGGGCTTGTGTCTGGTGGCGAGGAGCTTGGCGCACTGGACATCGAGTTAACCGTGTGGCCTATCCTGCTGCCGCGAGAGGCCGGGTTTGAGACCATCGCTGAGCTTGATCATGTCGCGCTGACGGCGCACCACCTGAATGTCGCGGGTGGCGACCCACGTCGTATACCGTCAACCACAGACTTCCAGGTGTCGCTGCTCGACGCCGCCCGCCAGATGCGGCGACACCGCGTGGATGGCGTTTTCCCGATGCTCGCTCCGGGCGTTGGGATTGATGGAACGACGCACGTCTCGCTCGACTGGGACCAATTCGACGACATCGTTGGCCCCATCCTCTCTGGCGAGGCATTTCAGGATCGCTCTCCGACGAAACGATGGCCCGTGCCCATCCATGCCTCGCTCCCGCTATCGACCGACGAGACAACCTCCCGCCAGCGATTCCTATCGGAGTACCTTGTCCAGACGATCAAGCATCTTCGTCAAATGCACCGGGACCATCGCCCCTATCTGCTTTCGCAAGACCCACGAACACGCAAAACGATCTCCCCGCGGAAGATCGCAACATTGATCTCGCCTGTGCAAGACGAAGTGCAACTTGTCTCGACGATTCCGGCGCACGACCTGGCACCCTTCGGTTGGAACGGGTATGCGTTTGAAAATTTCCGAGACGTTGTGGATGAGTGGGCGCCCCCCGCACAGTTTCTCGATGTGAAATCGATCGCGCATGAACAAGACGCCGGGGGAGCTGTCTGGTTCAGCGCCGATCAACCCCCTTTCAGCGGGTCGCTCGAAATCTCTGCCCCCTCCACCTTTGCTCGAGTCCTACCGTGGCAGGCCGCAAGCACGCGCGCGTCCCAGCTTTATCTGGGAAACATACTTGATTGGCCTGAACCCCGGCAAGCGACGTCGCCATCACAATGCCTTCGCCAGAACCCAGCCAACCTTCTTTACCCGGGGACAACGTTTGGCATGGTCGAACCGGTCGTGAGTATGCGGCTTAAACGCTTGCGAAGGGGCCTGCAAGATGTCGCTTACTTGCGTCTGTTGCGCGAGCACGGTCGATCTGCCATCGCCGACCGTATTCTTTCTTCCATTGTTCGATACGTCGGGACCGATGCGTACGACGCCCATTACGCCGATGGATTACCCATTGGCTGGCCACGCGAACAACAAGCGTTCGACGCCGCGCGACGGGTCATGGCGGAGGAAATGTTGAGAGTGGTCGCACCGGGCGGGCGCGATGTTCAGCGCGATGAGTTTACGCGGACGGCTGCGTGGCGGCGGTTTAAGCAGATTACTTCGCGGCGTTCGCTGATCGCGGAGGGTGTTCGCATGCACATGACCGGTTCGCCCGCGAATCCTCGGGTAAACATTTCCGCTCACATCGCACTCATCGATTCTTCGACTGATACCCAGAGTGGTTCCGTTCGTCTGGACGGTTGGCCAGCTGCTTGGAATGTCGGTGCGACGCTCGAAACAATTCGCCCCAGCACTGCAATCGATGAGCATCGTATCCAGATCGAGACCACGGCTCCGCTCGGCGCGGTTTCGCTCGCGGGTTCGTTCGATCTGGAGGGTGTGGCTGAGTTCGCAAGTGGTCGGCGTGTCACAAAGCCCGTCCCAGTTCGATGCATCACCGCATTGCGAAGCACGCAACCACCGACGATTGACGGCGACCTTTCCGATTGGCCTGTCGGTACGACGAATGTGGCGAGTCAATTTGCGTCGATCGCCGTGACAGATGAGGCGAATGACTCACAGGCGCGCGAAGCGAGTGCAGCAACGATCGCATTGGTCATGCGTGACGATCAATTCCTTTACATCGCCGTCAACGCCGCCACCCCGCGCAC
>JAJRUK010000125.1 GCA_024277835.1 Planctomycetota bacterium
CGCGGACATGTGCCCTCAAGGGCGTCGCGAAACTCAGAACAACCATCCGAATCGACTTGCTGGACAATTGGGGAGCGTGATTATCTTCACGACGCGCCATCGGAACAACAAACGAGGAGTATGCGATGATGTACAAATCCAAGTGTCTGGCGATTATATCGGAATTGTCGATCGTCGTGATCACTGGCTGCGGACTACCCGGAACGCCCTGCGGCGAGGAATCCAATCTCACCTGCGCTGCCGGATCGTTCTGCAAGTACGAAACCGGATGCGACAGCACAACCGCTGCAGGCGTCTGCGAAGTGATGCCCGACATCTGCACAGAGATCTTCGCACCGGTCTGCGGATGCGACGGCGAGACCTATAGCAACGAATGCTTCGCCGCAGCAAGCGGTGTCAACATCGCCGCCGAAGGCGAATGCGAGCAAACGCCGTGACGAGCATCACCGAATCAACCGCACGCGCACATTCACGAACTCGAAATCGTCAATGTCGCTACGGCTAGGCTTGGCGATGATCTCAAGCGTGTTCTCTCCCTCGCGTAAGATCGAAACATCAAACCACGCAACGAACTCGCCGAAGCTCCCATCCGAAGGCGCATCATCCAACCGATCGTCCAGCGTTTCCCCGTTGATAACAATGCGGTGACTCCGCTGCACACCCTTGGCGAGCAGAACGACCTCACCCTCACTCAAGTCCGATGAAAGCTGGCCGCTGTCAAGCGTAAACGTCGCCAAATAACGATCGCCCTCCGACTCTTTTTGGAACTGACTGTTGATCCGCCCCTCGAACCGATTGTCGCCAAGGTGATGAACATCGGGAATCGCTTCCATCACCAACGTCGATCGATTCTGCGGCGATAGCTCAAAATTCACGCGAAGCTTTCGACCCTCGACCCGATCACGACTGACGCTCTTTGTCTCAGGAACATAACCGTCGAGTGTCGCAGAAACGGCGAAGAACTCCGGCACATCGGGAACGTTCATCGAGTACCGCCCCCGCCCATCCGCCACAACAACGATCGCTCCCACGAACGGCAACGTCAATCGAACCTTCGCTCCCGAGAGAGGCTTGCCCGTGTTCGCGTCGCTTACCTGACCGCGAAGCATACCGATGATCTCATCTTGCCAGGGATCGTCGCTTTGAAGCTGTGGCTCAATCTCCTCGACGAGCGTTTCGATATTCAACTCGGGCGTTGCGACCATCGCCGTCGGCAGCCGCAACGATTCTATCAACACCGGTTGCGTAGGAAGATTCAAAAGCTCTTTCGGTCGAACTTTTTCCCAAAAACGGGTGGGCGTATCTTCCCAGGCGAGAGTGGGCGTAACTGTCTCCTCGAAAAGAACGTCGGCTGCCGAGGTGGTGTCCGGGATTGGGGTCAGCAATTTCAACAAGGCGGACGTGTCGCTATGAAGACGCTCCGGAAGCGCTTCGCTCGAATCGACCGTGCGCACTGCAGCCTCAACGGCTTCATGCTCCCTGCGATCAACCGCCGGAAGCGCCATTGCGGCAGCCACCAGGAGCGGCGGGGGGATCATGTTGTCTCGCGGCGTCACATCCATCGCGTCCGCGACTAATTGATCGACCGCCTCAGCATCGACAACCGTCACTGCTTCAAGAATATATTCCGAGGGTATCTCCCCCAGCGCAACCGTCATTTCTTCGACCACCTGCGCGTCCTCCACGATCCGCGCGAAATCAGTCGTTCGCAACGACCGCGACGACTCATGCGGTAATGGCTGAACTTCGACCGCCGACGCTTCGACCAGACGGTTGTCAACGCGCCCGACCTGCGGAGTCGCAAGATCATCCGTCAACGTCATCGACGGCGCAGAAACCAACACCGTCAGCGCTTTCGAAACAAACGCCTTCTCCGAAACAGTCGCGTCCGACATCTCTTCCACAACTCTCGACTTCAAAGCGGTTAATCCTTCCAGCAATTGCGAATCTCTCTGGGTCGCAAGATGGATTGTCGATCCAGTGGCTTCGATCCGCGCGAGCGCGTCCTGCGAAACTTCGACCCGCCCAAACGCTGGCGCAGACTCGGACGCAGGCGTTTCTACCTGTGTCTCCGTCGCTTTGTTCATTCGTGTGCTTTCACGCGGAGTCACCGGACGGACGAGCGCCGTATCGACAAGATCTGAAGCCTCGACGGGCAAACGCGAATCAACAAAGGCGAATTCCATCGGCTTCGACTCACGTTGGTCGCGTACGAGCGAAACCGTGTTGACTTCGTTCTGTTGCGAAAGATCAATGGCTGATACCGCCGGGCGTATATCGATCCGCGCGGAGTCTTGCTGGGTTGAAGCTTCGACGTTCGCACGCGCCACCGAGGACGAATGTTCCGCTGCAACGTCGCGAGCCAGAGGAGTCTCTACAGCATCCATGCGCGATGAATCATTCGGAATCGTCGCCGCAAGCATCATCGGCGCTTGCCCGAGTTCAACCGAGTGTTCCGGAATAACCGGCGCAAGCTTCGGTTCGCTCGCCGCATCAGAAACCGCTGTAGACTCACGCGGAGAAACGCTCTCGGCAAGGTACAAACGATCGACAGTAAGAGTCGCGCTATCAATCTCTATGGTCGCTCGCGTCGAGGTCTCGACTCGCTGCAACGGCATGGCTGACGCAACGTCTGGCAGCTCAATCTGCGTCAAATCGCCGCGAATCTGCATCGCAATGGCATCACCGCTTAAAGGAGAAGCGATCGCGATCTGAATCTTTCCGCGCCGGTTAAACTCTCCCGCAATCCCTGCTGCCACCTTCCACGCATTCATCAACATCAGGAGCAACAGGTGTGCCGCCAGTGACGCAAGCAGGCACTTCGCAAGTAAACTCATCTTGCGATTCTGCATCGCCCGAAAAAGCGACAGCATTGCAAGCAGCAATAGCAGCGCAAGAAGCGCCCAGAGCAAGTTCGGACCCACCGCCCCCCAAAGCGCCGCCCAGTTGATCGGATCGCGATCGCTTCGCTCCGTATCCGCAAAAACTTCGCGCGACGCGCTATAAAAAAGGTTGTACTCCGGTTTCGCAGCAACCTTCCCGTCTCGCGTCTGTGTAACGTCTTCATCCGCGTCCGCTGGAACGTCTCCGCGCCGATCAGAGCTAAAGTAAAGAGCATACCCTCCCATCGCCAGCGCCGGATCGAGTTCATTCGCATTTGTGTTGATCGACGAACCAAGATTCGTCACCGCCTGAAACGCCCCGCGCAACTGCCGCGAGCGATAAAGATCAAACGCCCCTTCACCGCCAGGCCTATCCGATGAAAAATACAGAAAATCACCGAATGGAGTCACCGCCGGAGCACCCTCGTTGTACGGCGTATTCAACGCAGCCATCGACGTCGCATCGCCAATCCCTCGGTCGTTAATTGTCGCAGAGTAAAGATCGTACGTTCGGTAAAACAAATCCTCGCGAAGCGTCGCCGACCACGCATCCGGGGCCGGCCCCTGCTCGTCAGTTGGCTGAGGCCTGTTCGATGAAAAGTAAAGCGTCTCGCCATCCGCCGTCAGTGCCGGTCCGTAATCGTTAAACGGCGAGTTCACGCGCGGACCAAGGTTCACCGGCGTCGTCCACGCATCGCCGTCAACGCGAGCAACCCACAAATCGTATCCGCCAAACGTACCCTCGCGATTGCTATAGAAATACAGCGCTTTCCCATCCGCGGACGGCTCTGGACCCAGATCGTCCGACGTTGAATTGATCGTGACAACCGGTTCGGGCGTTGACCATCCCGCATACGTCTTGCGAGACGTGTAGATCTCAGCGTCGCCGCCCGCTTTGCCGCGCACAAAGAAAAGTGTCAACCCATCGGCACTCAATCGCGGCTCATAGTCGTCGGCAGTCGTGTTGATCAATTCTGAGAGGGGAACAGGCGGCTGCCAGAGAATGTCGCGAACCTGCGCAACCGCGATCGGTCGCTTGATGGTGTCCGCGTCCGTGTAAAAACTTTCACTACCCGGAACAACCCGCCACATCGCAAACCCGGCCACTCCAAGCAGCAGCGCGACACACAGAACAACTAGAAATCGCCTCATGCGTGGACTCACATCCCTACCGTCTCGCGACCAAAATCCCAAGACCATGACAACACCTCGAAGCAAGCGCTCGAATCGCGTCGCTAGAGCGAACACCAGTCAACTCTAGCGGGCCTCTTCTTCCGTCCCCCCTTTACCAAGGGGGGGTTGCTGGCGTCACTTGAGTGTTAGATACTTAGCGAGCACTCACACCGCTATCCGCCCGTCAGCACCGTATCAAGGTACGGCTCCTGAATCCCAGCTCCCTTACAAATATCCAACACCACCACGACATGCGCATAGGCCGCGTCGCGATCTCCTCGCACCGTCACCTTCTGATCCGGATTGAGCGCGATCGCCTCCGACACGATCGCCCGCAAGTCTTCCGCCGATACATTGCGACCGCCTACATGCAACTTCCCTGAGGCGTCAACGTTGACCACTAGTTCCTGCAACAATGCGCTAATCGGCTCTGACGCGCTTGCCACCGGAAGCGCAATTTGCATCTCGCGCTCACTCTGATGAAACGTCGTGGCGACCAGAAAGAAGATCAGCAATAGAAAAACCATATCGATCATGGGCGTCATCTCGATGGACACCCCTTCCGACGGGTCAGCCGCTTTGAGTAACAAGAATCACGCTCCTTTATGAAACCGCGTCCGTCGTCGAACTTGTCAACTCCGTACCAACCGGCGCACGCACGCGACCATCACTGCTGCCGTTACCACTGGCTGCATCCCCTTCCGCAGAAACACCAGCCACGACACTCCGCTGCAAAACCATCACCGCAGTAGCAGGTGCGACGTCAACGCGTTCTTCCATGAACGCAACCGTCAGGCGATCCATCTCCGCAACCAACGACTCGATCTTCCCGGCGATCCAGTGGTACGCGATCAACACCGGTATCGCGAGCATCAAACCCGCCGCCGTCGTAATCATGGCCTGGTAAATCCCCTTCGCCAGAAGCTCCGTCTTACCGAGCGCGTCACCAGACGCTGCCACCGTCTGAAAGGCTGCGATCATGCCAAAAATCGTTCCGAGCAATCCCATTAGCGGAGCGATCGACGCAATGACGGAGAGTAGCCGCATGTACTTGCGAAGCTTGAACACCTCTCGCTCACCCGCCTCTTGAATATGTTTCTCAACAACCTCCGCCGGCTGCCCCAATCGCT
This sequence comes from Planctomycetota bacterium, assembly GCA_024277835.1. Taxonomy (GTDB): domain Bacteria; phylum Planctomycetota; class Phycisphaerae; order UBA1845; family UBA1845; genus JAJRUK01. The sequence goes on from JAJRUK010000125.1 coordinate 5,186, forward strand.
TGATCCCGGCGATGAAGATATTCGCGACAGGACTCGGGTGATCCTTGCAGTAGTCCAGCGCCTTGTCGCGATCGGTGTGTCCGTTATCAAGCTTCCCCGAAAGACCCGGAAAAAAGTCCGCCGGGATAATCTGACTCCGTCGAAGCGAAACAACTCGCTCGACAATAACCGTAAACGCGACCAGCGAACAAAGACCGATCGGAATCATCACCAACCCGCCCTTGGTCACAAAATCCCAAACGGATTGGATGCTGGCATCACCGGACGCGGCACCACCGCCATCACCCGTGGTCTGTGCAACCACTACGGAACCAAACGTCATCACCGCCCCGACAAACATCTCAACACTCATATCGATAAGGTTCCTTTCTCATTACTCCGTCGCGTGAACCAACCCCGACGCGTTCGATCACCACGACATCCTCGTCCAACCCCCCGAGCCGCAGGCTTAACGCCTGCGCGGACTCCCAATCGTCAAGGACCACCCCTCTCAACAATCGCTCGCCTTGCCCCAAGAACAAAACTACTCCCCTGGAAGCGCCGACGCCGTCGAAACATCCTGCAACCGCTTCGCCGCGAGCTTCGCCCACTCCGTCCCCGAAAAATTCTCAACCACCCGACGAAACTGCCCCTGCGCCTCCGCTGGCCGAAGCAGCTTCTCGAAACATCGACCCGCCTCAAAGAGAGCAGCCGCACTCCACTCCGGATACGCATAGAGAATGTCAACCTTCAACAGCTCGCGCACCGCCGCTTCGTGATCCTTCTTCGCAAACAAACACTGCCCAATCTGAAACTGCGCACGCGCAGCCGTCGCACCCTTGTGCTTATCAACAACAACTCGATAATCCTTCATCGCATCGTTAAAACGCTTCTGATGCTCCCTCGCCCAACCGCGACCGAACTGCGCTTGATACCAGACATCGCTATCGCCAAACCGCGACAGGTAAGCGTCAAACGCCCGCTCACTCACCGACCATCGTTGCAACACCGCCGTCGCTTCACCCAATCGAAGAAGCGCTGGCCCAACGACGTCATGATCGCCGAACTTCTCAACAATCCGCCCCATGTGTTTCGCGCACCGATCGAATCGACCCAGTTTGTAGCACGCTTCGCCCGCAAAGAATGACGCCGATGCCGCAAGCTGACTCGTTGCAAAGGAACCTAAGAACTCCTCGAACAGCGACGTCGCCTCATCGAACTGCCCAAGCTCAAAGGCACACACGGCGAGTCGATACGTCCCCGGCTCCTGAAGGGCCGAAGAATCCGCAACGTCGCCGCTGGAAAGCGCATCGCGCAGTTTGTGCAAGACCGTAGCCGCGGCGGCAAACTCTCCCTTCGCCGCTAGGATCTCACCCAACTCAAGCATGACATGCCGAGCGGTGTCATCCGGCGCTTCGCCGTCAAGAATCACGCGATAGGCCGCCGCCGCCTCATCCGTCTTCCCAACAGAACGCAAACACCACGCCCGCTCATAGAGCACAGCCGGCGCAAGCGCATCATCGAGCCTCGAAAGCGTCCCGCTCGGAAGTGCATCAAACGTCGCCAGTGCATCGCCGCAACGATCCTGCCGAGCAATCGCAATCACAAGCTGTCCCCCAGCCTGAC
>JAJRUK010000007.1 GCA_024277835.1 Planctomycetota bacterium
CACCGAGGCCATCGTCATCGACGTCTGCCTGATCTGCGTTGGCGTTGCTCGGGCAGTTGTCTTCAATATCCGCGACGCCATCGCCGTCGCCATCTTCCTGGCCCGGATTCGGGCGACCGGGTGCGTTATCGCACACGTCGCCAATGCCGTCGCCATCGGTATCCGCTTGATCGGGGTTTGATGAGATCAGGCAGTTGTCGTCATCATCGAGAACGCCATCGCCGTCACGATCGCCTTCACAGACATCGCCAACATCGTCGGCATCAGCATCAGCTTGATCTTCATTGGCATCGTTGACACAGTTGTCACACGCGTCGCCCACGCCATCTTCGTCGGCGTCCGCTTGATCCGCGTTGGAATCGTTCGGACAGTTGTCGCCCTCACCAACGCCGTCGCCGTCTACGTCTACGTCAACGAAATCGTCATCGCAGACATCGCCAACACCGTCTTCGTCGGCGTCAGCCTGGTCAGCGTTGGCTGTCATCGGGCAGTTATCTTCAGTATCAACAACACCGTCGCCATCGGTATCCAACCCAGCCCCTGCGCCTGAGCACCCTTGTCCCAGATTTCCGCATCCAACGCTAACGACCAAAGTCAGGATCGCCAGAACACTCCAAAAACGCATAATTCGTCCCCCATCAGCCAGTTGCCCGTTCATCATGAATCACCTCGAAACGTGTGTCAGTTTCGCCAAATTTACCAAAGGGCGGCACGTTACCGAACAAGGCTCGGTCTCGCAACCCAAAATCACAGTAATCACACCGAATCAACCGCTCCACGCGCGGACCGACCGCTCGTGGAAATTAGAACCCGTTTGGCTAATTCGTCTACAATGGGTATCGGTTTCCCCGGGTGCATCCCTACGATGATTATTGGCACTCCCAGTGTCCGAAAAAGGGTTTCACAGGGTCCGATCATCCATGCGATTGGGGCACTGGGAGGCTGTTATCCGCCCAGCGAGGCGAGATAGGCCTGCAAATCGGCCAGATCCTGCGCCGTCAGATCGAGTTTTACCGGGTGAGACTCGTCGCCGGTCAGGTGCGCTTCTAAGATGCTAAACTCGACACCAACCGCGTTCGGGGCGTCCAGGGCACATCCACCGCTCGCGTCGTCGCAGTGGCAGGAGCTGCATCCGTTGGTGGTGTAGAACGGTTCGCCAGCGACCGGGTCGCCCACCAGGTCAGCCCCACTGCCGTCGCTGGGTGGTTCGTCGGGGGCATCCGGCGTGTCGTCAACTGGGACATCTCCGCCGCCGTCAACCGGCTCATCCGCCTGTGCGTCGCCTGCGTCTGCGAAATCGTTGGCAATGTCGGTGAGTGCAACATCAAGCGCGGACCGCCCGACGGCAGAGGCTGCCTGAAAAAGAATCTCGCTGAACGCCGATCCGCAACCGGCGCTAAGCCCAGCGAACATGGCCACGCACAGACAATAAGCCCAAACTCTTGCACGACAATAAGTTGCCTTCATCATAATTGGCTCATCCGTTTGTGGATTCTCTATCTTGCTGACTTCCAAATCAGCGATTGCTAGTCAACGCTGGTCGACTCGTCGACTGCCATGAACCTCTTATACTCCGGTTTCAGCAAAAAACCCTCGCCGAAATGGGGATCATGGCAATTCGTGCAGCGCTCGACATTCGCAGCGCCGTGGGCCTCTTCGCTGAGATCCTCCGGCTCATCGTGACATTCGATACAGGTATCAAGAACTGGCTGACGCAACAGGCCCGCCAACTGACTCCGGTGCATCTCATGACAAGTGCCACAATCGCCCATGACAACCGGGGCGTGGCCGGCTTCGAGTGAGACGAACTCAGTGTGGCACGTTTGGCATGCGCTTGCCAAATCTTCTCGTGGGACCATCTGGTTGGATTCGTCGTGACATGCGCCGCATTCTCGTGTCAGGACCGGATTATGAACAACGGCGAACCTTGCTGGTGGTAGCTTAAAAGGCTCTGGTGTAGGGACCGACGGGGTCTCGGTGAAGGCTACGTCTGCAACAGGCGCTACACCCTCCGGCGGTATCTCGAAGAAAAAATTCATGAGTCGGTCGCGCGACTGCGCGTTGCACCCGATCGTCACAATCAGACCAAGAGAACAAAATGCCGCAAGAGCTGCGCGCTGGTGAGGCGTCGTTTTCACAGGTTTGATCCCGCGCCAAGACATGGGCGGACGATACACCCTCTGCGACCGAAGATCAAACGTTTTTTTCCGAAATCTGAGAACTGCAAAGTGCTAATCGCGCGGCACTCGCAAGAATCTGTTGCGACAGTCATGGGGATCGCGTATATGTACCGACCATAGTCGTGAGCGCGGGAACTTCCTCAGAGCGTCCGTTCTCGCTTAACCATCAAGTGGAACCGCAAGGAAGCGAAGCGTCCATGCGTCACGCAGCGCGGATACCGACCTGTCTACGACTCGCGATTCCTATCTTCTGCGCCTCTCTTGCGACCGCCGTCGCCGCTGACCCGACGAATGAGGCTGAGGCGAGACCGGCGGCGGACTATCTGACGCTCGACCGCATCGACGCTTACCTCGAATTCAAAGCGGACCTGTCTTACACCAAAGTCGAACAGCCCAGCGGTCAGGGTCTTCGCAAGCAGCGGTCACAAAGAAACCGCGAAAGCATTCTCGAAGAGCGTATCGGGATTTCGCTGGCGGGGACTGTGATCGATCCGAAATTCATCACGTTCGCTGGCGAGTTCAGCTTTGCATTCTCGCAGAATCGGTTCGTTGAGAAGATCGACTCGTACCAGCAGACCGACTACGACGACGGCCTGCTTCTTCAATACGACCTTCGGGCAGATTTCTTTCGGGGTAAGCGGTTTACCGGGGCGGTGTACGGACGACGACTCGATGATCGCATCGCACGTCGTTTTCAACCCACGCTCCGCGAGCGTCGAACCGGATTCGGCACAAGCTGGACGTTTTCCGATGACAAGCACCCGGCTGAGATCACCTACGACTACCTTGAAACCGATCGCACGGGGAATACGCGAGCACGAGACGATGAGCGCTATACCGAGAGCACGCTGCGACTCACACAAGACTGGAATTTCAGTGAATACCACCGGCTGAAGTATTTTCTCGAGCACGGCAAGATCAAACAGGAGTATCAGGGATCCACGCGCCCGTTTCAGACGACGCGAGACCTGCTGCGCCTGACGCACGAAGTGGACTTCGGGGCTGACCACAAGAACCAACTTCGCACGTTTGTTCACTGGCAGGAAGAAAGCGGTGACTTCGCTCGCGATCTCTTCGAGATTGGTCCGCGACTGTCGCTGCATCACAGCGAGACGCTGCAAACACAGTATCAATATCAGTTTAACCGCGAACGATACGAAGGCTTGGACATCGAGACGCAAAGGCTTGACTTTGTCCTGACGCATCAGCTCTACACGAATCTGACGACGACGTTCAACGTGTTTGGCCTGTATGAGGACATCGAGGATGACGTACAGACAACGCAGTATGGGAGCTCGGTCGATTGGCAGTACAACAGGCGGAACCCGCTCGGACACTTCTACGCGAACCTCGCGCTTGCTTATGACACACAAGATACGAGCGGGGGCAACGGTAATCGCGTCGTCTTGAACGAAGCGCATGTGATCAACGACCCGGTGGCGGCGACGCTTCGCAATCGAAACGTGATTCCCGTATCCATCATCGTCTCGGATACGAGCAATCGGCGCTTTTACCGGGTTGGTATTGACTATTACATCGTTTACCTCGCCAACACTGTGCGCATCGCTCGGATTCGCACGGGGCAAATCGCGGATGGCGACACTATTCTGGTCGACTACCTCTACAACACACCCGCCGGCGGAACGCTCGACACGATCCGCGTTGATTTTAACGTGGAGCAGCGGTTTACGAGTGGCCTAAAACCCTACTATCGCCTTTCGTATCGCAATCAGGAGGACAACTACACCACCGGCTTTTTTAGTCGTGCGGATCGGACCGATCAACATCGACTCGGTGTGAGTTTTGACCGGGACCGTTACTCTGTCGGCACGGAATATGAGATTTTCGACGACTTCATCGACCCGTACGACGCCTACCACTTCAACGGGCGTATTCATCTGATCCGCACGCCGGACCAGACGTTCGACGCGTCGGCGAGGTTCTCTCATCTGTTTTTCGAAGGCGGGATTGATAAACGTGACGTCGTGATGATCGATGTCGAACTCGACCATCGCTGGCGACTCAGCGACTCTGTCTCAACCATCCAGAGGTTTGCCTATCGCCTTGAGAACGACTCGACGGCTGGGCGAACCCATGCGTGGGATGTTACCGCGGGCGTCGAGCACATCGTCGGCGACTTGCGCAGTGAACTGACTTTCGAGTACAACCGTCTGAACCTGCCGCAATCGGAAGAGGACGACTTTGGACTGTATTTCCGTATACGAAGGGAGCTGCAAAATGCGTTTGCGCGACGCTAGGCATTTCGCCGCTCTCGTGCTTATAGCACAGATCGCGCCGATGGGCTGCGCGCGATCGGCGGGGGTACTGTTCCCGCAGATGTCCCCGTCGCGCGTTTGGCCACCTCCTCCCGACGCGCCCCGGATACGACTCGTCGGCACGCTATCGAGCAGCGACGATCTCAACGCCGCGGAATCCGGCAAGGAGGCGTTTGCGTCGCTGATGCGCGGACCGCGACCGCCGATCCACTTCTCGACGCCCAATGCGATCGCGGTTAGCGAAAGCTCGGTGCTGGCGATCGCAGACGGAAGCGCCGCTGCCGTTCACATCGTCGATCTGATTTCGCGAGAGCATACGCTTGTCGGTGGGTGGAACGAAGAGCGTCTCGAAATGCCCGTCGGCGTCGCGTGGGTCGGTCGGCGGTTGTTTGTTTCTGATGCGAAGAGGCATGAGATCATCGAACTGACCGAAGTCGGCGGTTTTGTGCGGCGTTTTGGTGAAAACGACCTGATTCGTCCGGTCGGGATCGCGTTTGTTCGCGAATCCGATACGCTTTACGTCGTCGATGGCGGCGAGCATCGTCTCGCCGTTTTCGATCTTGGTGGCGCGCTGCGAAAGACGATTGGCCAACGCGGTGAAGCGCCGGGCGAGTTTAATTATCCGTCGCATCTGTTTGTGCGCGGGGGGCGGCTGGTTGTCGCGGATAGCGGCAACTTCCGAGTGCAGGTGCTCGACCTGGCTGGAAACGTGATCCGGACGATTGGCCAAAAGGGTAACGGGGCTGGCGACTTTGCGCTGCCCAAAGGCGTCGCGATCGACAACGAGGGGCACGTTTTCGTTGTCGATGCACAGTTTGAAAACGTACAGGTGTTCGACCAGACGGGGCAACTGCTGATCGCCTTTGGTCGCGAGGGGCGATCGCCGGGCGAGTTTTGGTTGCCGTCGGGACTTACGATTGATGATCAGAACCGAATCTGGGTGGCGGACTCGGGTAACCGACGCATCCAGCTTTTTGAACAAGTGAGGACGTCGTCATGACAACACGACGATGGCAGTGGCAGGCGATTATCGCATCGGTCGGGGTGTGCGCGACGGTTTGGATCGCGAATGAGCGCGTCGCGGCGGACGAAACGATCGTGAACTCTAAACACGATTTGTCCGCCCAGAGTCTCGGGCCGATTCGTGCGGTGACTGAGACAGAGGTGTGTATCTTTTGTCACACGCCGCATAACGGTGCTCCGCAGACGCCGCTCTGGAACCGGACGAACCCGCGAACGCATTATCGCATTTACGAAAGCTCGACGACCGACGCCCGCATCGACCAACCCAGCGGCCCGTCGAAAATGTGCTTGAGTTGTCACGATGGTTCGATGGCGCTGGGCAATGTGTTGTCTCGACCGATGACGCATCCGATCGTGATGACCGCGCGGACGATTCCGCCGGGGACCAGCGACTTGACCAACGATCTTTCCGACGATCATCCGATCGGGTTTCGCTATGATCGCGCTCTTTCCAACAAAGACCGCCAGCTTAATCCCCCTGAGGTTGTTTCTAGAAACTTGCCGCTTGGCATACACGGCGAGATGCACTGCACGACGTGTCACGATCCGCACAACAATGAGCTTGGCGATTTTCTGCGTGTGTCGGATCAGATGTCAGCCATCTGTATCAACTGTCATACGATGAATGGCTGGTCGCAGGGATCGCACGCGACGAATCGCAAGCGAACACCGGACCGTGTCGTCGATCCGGGCGAAAGACTGAAATACAAGTCCGTTCGAGACAATGGCTG
>JAJRUK010000126.1 GCA_024277835.1 Planctomycetota bacterium
CCAGGTCGGTGACGATCGTGAAGATCGACCGATCAGCGATGGGTTCGGTGCGCTGCTGGCGATCACGCGCGGGACAATCGACGAGCAGATCAAGAGCGACGGTGATCGCGCTACGGGGCAGATGTTTGACGCGAAGGGGGAAGAGGCTGGCGGCGACCGAGTGTCGCAACTCAACAAAGAGTATCGCTCAGCCATTGGCACCAAGTCGGATCAACTTGCGGACGCACGAACGGGGGTTGACGCGCGAAACGAGGCGATACTGTCTGAGGCTCAACGTGCAGATGTCGATCGCCAGATTGATGGGAATTCCAAAGCGGACGCCGGCGTGGCCAAGGCGCAGGATTACTTCGCGTCGTTGCGGGCTGTGGGTTCGCGAAACGACGGTGCGGCTGCATCGAACACGCCCGCAGAGGGGTCTGCGCGGTTTGATATTGAAGTTCAGTCGTCGGCGACCGGTTCCAAACCTGGCGCTAATGCTCCGCCGCCGGTCGATACGGCGCAGGGCGTTGGTGCGACTGCTGGTGCGAGCGCCGTAGCCGCCACGACACCAACCGCACCAAGTGTAGCGGAGGAAGTTGGTCAGTTGCTCGGTGCGAGTCGTATCGGCGAAGCGCAAGGCGCTCGCGCTGCGTCAGCACCTCAAGCGGTGGCGGATCAGCGCGCGTCGTCGAACGATCGTCAAACGCAAACGTCGGCTCGTGCAAAGCAACCATCCTCATCGTCGAATGAGTCCAAAGTCGTGCGAGAAAATACTCGAACGCCGTTCGATAAGCTCGTCGGCAAGATGCGGCTGCGGATGTCTGAGAATCGTTCGACCGCGCAGTTGCGATTGAATCCGCCGGAGCTTGGCCGCATTCGCGTTGACGTTCGCTTGGCCGGCGATCGTCTTGTGGTCGGCGTGCAGGCAGAGTCCGAGGCGGCTCGCGAGCTATTGTCGCAGCGCGCCGACAGTCTCAAGGCGACGCTCAAAGAACATGGCATTCAGATCGACCGGTTTGAGGTCGTGACAAACACCAACGACGGTTCGCCAAACCCGACCGCGGTCGGTGGCGACACCGGCGGTGCAAAACAATCTTCACGGGAAAGTATGCAATCGAGTTCGTCGCCGGCGTCGCGCGTAACGCGAGGCGGGGCGAACGAAGAATACGATGGTGTGGAGGCGGCGGGGACCGCTACTTCCGTGCCAACAGTCGCAGTGGATACGCGGCTGGATATACGGATTTGATCGTTGGCGGCGCTCGGCGTTCGGTGCAGGAGGCATTGGCGCACGGGGGTTGCTCGATCAAACGTCTGGGCGAACGCGGCGGAGCCGCATAACGCCCGGAAACCGTCCAAAGGAGGTTCCTTGAATGGAACTGGTAAGTGATATCGCAGGCAATAAGTTGAATTCCGCGTCGCCGCTTGGCGTGCCGACGAATCCTCGTTCGGCGGCTGAGCTTGATAGCGACGATTTCTTCAAGCTGCTCATTACGCAGCTGACGAATCAGGATCCGATGGAGCCAACCGGCAACGAAGAGCTTCTCCGTCAGATTTCATCGATTCGTGACATCGAGCTATCGACAAACCTGTCCGAATCGCTCGGAGCGCTCTCGGGTCAGCAGCAGTTTTCTGCATCGTCATCGTTGATCGGTCAGTTTGTGACGGGTTCGCAAGGCAACGATGGGAGTGTCTCGCAGGGGATGGTCATTGGCGTTCGGTTCACCGGCGATGGGAAGCCCATGCTGCAACTGGCGAACGGGACGGAGCTTTCGATCGATAAGATCGCAACGATCGAGTCGCCGCTCGCCGTTGGGCAGGCGCTGGTCGGGCAGGCCGTGACGGGTGTCGATCAACGAGAACGGTCTGAACCCAAGGTCTTTGAAGGGACGGTCACCAGCGCGATGTTGGATGACAACGGTGAGGCGGTGCTTGAGTTGGATACGGGCGAGAGCGTCCGACTTCGCGACGTGTTAAGTGTGAAGCAGTAACGCGTAGATAAACGAGCGTCATCCAACAAGAAAAGCACCAGCGAGAATCATCATGGGACTAACAGCTACAATGCTCACCGGTTTTACCGGGATCACAGCCAACACTGTTGGGATCGACACGGTTGGTAACAACCTTGCGAACCTAAACACGACCGCCTTCAAGAACGAACGCACTATGTTCGAAACCCTCCTTTATAACACCATTTCCGAAGGCGAGGGGCCTGGTGCGTCAAGCGGTGGCACTTCACCGAGACAGATCGGAAGCGGTGTTGGCATTGCGTCGCTACAAAGAGACTTTGGCCAGGGCGGGTTCGACGCGACGGGGTTCCAGAGCGATCTGGCAATCGATGGCGATGGGTTTTTCGTCTTGAACGGCCCCGGCGATCAACAACTCTATTCGCGTGACGGATCATTCTCCTTGGATGCAACGCAAACGCTTGTTTCCGCAAACGGAGCCGCCGTTCAGGTCTTCGAGGCGGATAGCTCGGGGGCGATTAGCGTCGGAACGCTCAGCGATCTTGTGATTCCACTTGGAACCGCGAGTCAGGCAGTTCCGACGACGCTGGTCAACATGGATGGTCGACTCGATCCGAGCACATCCATTGCATCGACCGGTGCAGTCGTCGCGTCGCAGGCGCTGATGACATCCGGTGGTCAACCGGCGACGGCGGGAACCGCGCTCACGAGTCTTGTCGATGAAAGCGGCGTTCCGCTGTTTGCTACGGGCGACGAACTCTCCATCGCGGGCAGCAAGGGCGGGATCGCGACGTCCGAGGCCACGTTCGTCGTCGGTGAAACTGGCAGCACGGTCGGCGACCTGATGACGCAGTTGGAAGCTATTTTCGGGATCAACACCGCGGCTGCGACGGGTGGTACGCCCGGCGTTCGCATCGGCGATGGAACGGACGGACCTGCGGGCGCGATCGTGCTCGAATCGAACCCCGGTGAGCTAAATGCCGTTCAACTCGACAGTGCTTCGATCCTTAACAGGACGGGCATCAACGGTGCTCCGTTCTCGTTCACGACGACCACCGAGGCGCTTGGTGGCGGCGTGACGACGACGTTCGGCGTGTTTGACTCGCTCGGAACGAATGTGGACGTTCGGTTGCGGGCGGTTCTCGAATCCAAGAGCGAAGCGGGAACGGTCTGGCGGTTCTATGCGGAGTCGGTCGGCGATAGCGACCTCTCTCCGGCGCTTGGGACGGGGACGATTTCGTTCGACCCCAATGGTCAGTTCATCGCTGCAACCGGGACCGACATTACGATCGATCGCGCTGGCGAAGGATCAACGACGCCGATCGGGCTCACGCTGGACTTAAGCGGGCTGACCGGGCTATCGAGCACGACGGGTTCGTCTGAGTTGATCATGGCCAGTCAAAACGGTGCGCCTCCGGGGACGATGACCAACTATGCGATCAATCGCGACGGTATTGTGACAGCCGTCTTTTCGAATCAACAGCAACAGGTGCTCGGGCAGATCGCGATGGCGACGTTCGTGAACAATGAAGGGCTGGTCGCCGGAAGCGACAATACGTTTGTACCGGGACCGAACGCGGGCGAGGCTTCGATCATCGCTCCGCAGACGGGTCGCGCCGGGTCGATTATCTCTGGCGCGTTGGAACAGAGCAACGTCAAGATTGCGCGTGAGTTTGTCAATTTGATCACTTATTCCACCGGCGTCTCAGCCGCGAGTCGTGTAGTACGGTCGGCGGACGATCTTCTGCAAGAGTTGCTGCTGCTGGCGAGATAGCGTTTGGGCGTTGAGGCGATTGCGATGATTACGGTAACGAGATTGGATGAACGGGTGATCGTGCTCAACGCGGAGCACATCAAGATGATTGAGTCGACCCCGGACACGATCATTACGCTGATCAACGGGGATTCGGTCATCGTCAAAGAGACGACGGAAGAAGTCGTACGAAGGGCGATCGATTATGCCCGGCAAATTCGGAGTTTTAGTGTGGTCTAGAGCTACTAACAGTCAGCTCTAGTGTAGTGGATCACTTTTGTTGCATCATTTGATCGAACGCCATGAACCGGGCTCAGAATCGCGAAGTGCCCCGTTTGGATTCTCGGCAAACGACGCGTTTTCAATGAGACACTACACTAGCGGGCCTGTTTTTCCGTCCCCCTTTTGCCAATGGGGGAATCGAGGGGGGTTGCTCGCGACGCTTGAGTGTTAAGTGGTTTAGCGACCGGCGGAGTTTCATGGCGGATCGCGCACACATGAGAAACGACATTATTGGAGCTTAAACGCCGCTGCGGATGCGGTCGATAAGCCGAGTCGGAAGAGCGCGCGGATGCGCTCGACGTAGTTGTAAGGTAACGGTCCATGGACATCGCAACGATTATCGGCCTCCTCGCGGGCACGGCCCTCATTCTTTCGGCGATCTTGATGTCGTCTGATATGCAGACGTTTATCAACTACCCGTCGGTGTTGATCGTCGTGGGCGGTTCGATTACGTCCACGCTTTGCAGTTTTCCGATTAAGAGCGTTTTCGGTGTCGCGAAGGTCTTTAAGAATTGTGTCCTTACCAAAGCGCGCGACCCGGGCGTGATCATCGCCGAGATGGTCAAGTATGCAGAGGTCGCCCGTCGCGATGGCATTCTTGCACTGGACAACATGACCGAGGAAATATCGGACCCGTTCATGGTCTCGGGAATCCAGATGGCTGTCGATGGTACGGACCCGGAGTTGATCGAGGCGATTCTCATGAGCGACCTGGATGCGATCGAGGCTCGTCATTCGGAGGGAAAAGCGCTCTTTGAAACGATCGGGCGATTTGCTCCGGCGTTTGGCATGATCGGGACGCTTATCGGGCTGGTCATTCTGCTAAAGAATATGGAAGACCCGTCGACGATCGGTCCCGCGATGGCGATCTCTCTATTGACGACGCTCTACGGAGCACTCGTTGCGAACGTGTTTGCCCTGCCAATGGCAGACAAGCTCGCCCGGCGAAGTCGTGAAGAGATGTTGCTCAAAATGATCATCGTAAAGGGCGTGATGTCGATCCAATCGGGAGACAACCCCAGAATTGTCGAGCAAAAACTCAAGACGTTTATGCCAGCCCGCTTGCGTGCAAGTGTCGAAATTGAGGCCGCAGCGTAGGAGATTGATGCGTGCCAGGTAAGAAAGCACCCCCGCCAGAAGGCGCTCCCGAATGGATGGTTACATTCGGAGACATGATGTCGCTACTTCTGGTGTTCTTTATCTCGCTGGTTTCAATGAGCGAGATGAAACGAGAGCGGTTCGAGCAAGCGGCGCAGTCGTTACGAAAGGCGTTCGGGGGTTTCAAAGGCGGAATCGGGACGATGCCGATCGAGACCACCGACTCGAACACGCTGATTCAGAAGATTCTCGATGAGCTTGAGACGGCGGAGTTCAAAGACAACAAGGGTGATTCGGATGAGTTGGGCATTCGCGGCAAGGATTTTCGCGTAACCAATATTCGCGACGGAATGAAGATCGATGTTGGCGGAAAAATCGCGTTCGACCGCTTCAGCGCGGAAATGAAACCCGAAGCGCGCGAGCTGGTCTCCAAGACCGCTCAGCAACTTCGAGGGTACAACACGCGGATTCTTGTGCGGGGGCATGCAACGAGAGAGCCGTTGCCCAAGGATTCGCCGTTCAAGAACGCCCGCGAGCTTTCGTTTGCTCGTGCGATGGCCGTCGTGAGAGAATTAGAAGCGAGTGGGGTTCGTCCCATCAGGATTATTCCGATGGCTGTCGGCGATGCCGAACCCTTTGTAAGACAAGCGTACACGGAGGATCGGCGGGCGCTAAACCGTCGTGTAGAGATTTTGGTTACGGAGGACCTCGTGGACGACTATGCCGGAACTCCGGCAACGGACCTGAAGGAACTCTCAGATGGCTGATGATGCCGCTCCGGCGAAAGACAAAAAAGAGACCAAGGAAAAAGGCCCCAAGAAGAGCAAGCTCCCGCTGATGATTGTCATGGGGTTGATGCTCGGCGAGGGCGCGGCGATTTTCATGGTCGCGAAGATTATGTTCGGGCCAAGCCCCCTCGATCCGGTCGCCGCAGCCGAGGTTGCCGACGATGCGGAAGGTGATACGGAAGAGGTGGACGCTGCCCCCGTCGATCAAACTGCCGAGGTTGATGTCGCAGATTGCAGGCCTAGCAACAAGGCCTCCGGTCGCCTGTTGATCTATCGACTCCGCGTATCAGCACTGATACGGGCGGAAGACGCGGAAAAAGTCAAAGCTCTGGTCGAGTCAAACGAATCTCGGATACAGGATCGGGTCAACTTCGTGATTCGCAGTGCTGAACCGCACCATCTCGAAGAGCCAGGTCTCGAGACGATCAAACGACGAATGAAGCGAGAGCTGGACGGTATCCTAGGGGACGAACAACTCATACTGGAAATTCTCATCCCTGAGTTACTCCAAGCCTAGCGCCGAACGGGGTATCGCTGGTGTCGGATTTTCTCCGATACTACCGAGTAGCCCTCGTATGGATGCGAAGAACTGGGTTTAGGGATAGGGAAATCGTGAGCGACACACCCGAGACTGCTTCCGACAGCGGAAGCGTCGATCAATCAGCCATTGATGCCATGTTTGGAGGCGGATCGGAGACGCCCGCGGAACCGGCTGCGCCTGCACCGGCACCGGCGGGCGAAATCGATCAGAGCGACATCGACGCGCTGCTCGGTGGTGCATCGGCTGACC
>JAJRUK010000127.1 GCA_024277835.1 Planctomycetota bacterium
CTCGATCTCATGGGAGGCGGGCGTCGCGTATTACATCCCCGTCCGCGCCTCGATGGGCGACGTGTTGCCCATTGAGATCATCGCCGAGCATCTGGGACCGATTTTCAAAAAACCCGGCATCGGAAAGATCGGTCAAAACCTCAAATACGACGTCGTCGTTCTCCGCCAAGCGGGGCTTGACGTTGCTGGCCTAGCTTTTGACACAATGCTCGCAAGTTTTCTACTGGACCCCATGCAACGATCGCATTCGCTCGACGCGCTTTCAAAAAACCTGCTAGGCCACGAGATGATCCCCATCACCGACCTCATCGGCAAAGGGAAAAATCAAACGACGATGGATAACCTCGACACGAAACAGGTGTGCGAGTACGCCGCCGAGGACGCCGACTTCACCTGGAGGTTGTATGAACTGCTCGCCCCGCAAATGAGTGGTTCCGACGTCGAGTCGCTTTTCAACGACATTGAGATGCCGCTCGTCGAGGTACTCGCGGAGATGGAACACAACGGAATCGCCCTTGATTCTTCGTTGCTTTCAGATCTCGGGCAAAAAATGGGTAGCCGACTGGTCGAACTAACAGAAGAGGTTCACAAGAGCGCCGGTAGACCCTTTAATATCGACTCGCCGAAACAACTGGGCGAAATCCTCTTTGATGAACTCGGGTTCACGCCCGTCAGGAAGACCAAGACCGGTCGAAGCACAGACGCCGACACCCTCGCAACCCTCGCAACCCAAGGCGACAACCCCGTTCCGAAACTCGTCCTCGAATACCGCGAACTTTCCAAGCTAAAGAACACGTACATCGATACGCTGCCGACGATGGTCTGTAAACGAACCGGTCGCGTCCACGCAAGCTTTAACCAAACCGGTGCGGTCACCGGGCGACTTTCCTCCAGCGATCCGAACCTGCAAAACATCCCCATTCGCACCGAAACCGGAAAACGCATCCGCGAGGCATTCATCGCGAGCGATTCAAACAACGTCCTGCTCGCGGCGGACTATTCCCAGATCGAGCTTCGCCTGCTCGCCCATTTTTGCAAAGACCCGGCGCTACTCGACGCGTTCAACTCTGGTCAAGACATCCACCGCACGGTCGCCGCGCAGGTCAACGGCGTCGAACTCGATGAAGTCACCGGCGAACAGCGCAGCGCCGCCAAGGCGGTCAACTTCGGGATCATCTATGGCCAATCCGCGTTCGGCCTGTCCCGGTCAATCGGGATTCCTGTCGGCGAGGCGAAGTCATTCATCGACATGTACTTTATGCGATACCCTGGCATTCGCCTCTTCATCGACCAGTGTGTTGACGACGCCAAACGCACGGGTTTTGCGCAAACAATTCTGGGGCGTAAGAGACCCATTCCTGAACTGCAATCGCGAAACAAACAGCAAGCGTCTTTTGGTCAGCGAATCGCCGTCAACACTGTCGTGCAGGGTTCCGCGGCTGACCTCATCAAACGCGCTATGATCGACATCCACAAAGAGCTTGGCTCCGGCGACCATGCGGCGAGGCTTCTCGTGCAGGTACACGACGAACTCGTCTTCGAGCTTCCTTAAAAGGAGGTCGAACGCGAGTCCGATATGATCCGCGACAAGATGGAAAACGCATTCCAACTCGCCGTTCCGCTTGTCGTCGATATCGCCTGGGGAACAAACTGGGCAACAGCCAAGTAACATGCAGTCTAGCACCGGTTACAAACCGGTGCCACACAGAAAAACTTCGTTTTCCAATTAGGCCGATAGGCTGCTAACCTTCGAGTTCCACGTGTGTCTTCCTCAATGTCGCCGACCGAGACGATCTCGCGGCGTATCGATCAGATTAAGAAAGTAAAACTGTGGGGACTCTTCAATGTCTAAGAGAACACGAAAAGGACGCCTTGCACTTCTGGCACTCGGGGCGATACCGCTCCTGGCAATGGTGAGCTGCGCCCCGTTCGGCGGGGGCTTTGGCTTCTACGACGACCATTACTACGACTACGGATGGGGTTACGACGAAGTCATTATCGTTGACGACTACGGTGGCTGCTTTTCCTTTTTCGACTGCTTCTGATCGCGCCCGGTCTTATCGACCAACGGCATACCAGTTGTACGAGAAGCTTCGTCATGCCGACCGAGGTCAACGACGTTGCGTCGGGCAGCACAAGACTTCGATTTGCCAAGCCGATAATCTCATAGTACAAAAGGGCGTAAGCGTCGCTGGCACATCGGTTTTCCAATTCCTGGTGCTGGCGTGAATTCGCGGCGACGCAACGGTGCAACCCATCCTCTGACAGTGTGGAGCAACGCTGGTGCCAAGGGCAGCCTTCTCGGTTAGTTTCGTTTTCGTTCTCGTCGCAAGCGTTGGCTCGTCGCAAATCCGCGCACAGGCAACGCCCGAAGCAACACCCGAGCACCTTCAACAACTTCAGACCTGTCGCGACGGTATCCTCGACGAATCCGCAAGACCCACCGACCGCAGGCGATGGGTCGAAATGCTCTTTAGCTACCCGACCCCCCAGGCAGACGCCCTCTTTGTCGAACTGCTCACGCTCGATAAGCGTCCGGAGGTACAGACCGCTGTCGGCGAGGTCTTCGCGGCTCTCGGCTCGCAAAATCGAAGTCGCCTTAACCCCAGCTTTGTCGCCCCCTTACTCGCGATGCTTACTTCGGAGTCAGAGCAATTGCGATCTGCCGCTGGGGCAGCGCTGGCAGAATTCCCGAGCGATCAAATCGCAGACAAACTCGGCGAACTCGCCTCCAACTCGGATGCGCCGATGGTCGCGCGCATCGCCGCGATCGACGCACTCGCTCCAAACACGCATCGCCGCACAGTCGTCAAACAACTTATCACCCTCCTTGACCAGAGCGTCCCGGAACTGACGGCTCGCGTGGTGGCTGTCCTATCGCCAATCGCTCCCAGCGGTTTCGGTGCCAATGTCCAAAAGTGGCAAGCGTGGTGGACGACCAAATCCGACCTCAGCCGAGAACAATGGCTCGCCGAACAGTTGAAACACTACCGCAAGCGAGCAAGGCAAACCGCCACGAAGCTCACCTCCGTCGAGCAAGACCTCATCAAACAACAATCCGCCCTGACGGCGCGCATTCGAGATTTCCAGGGAGAAGTCCTTCGCCCTCTCACCGGTGAGCAAAAAGAGGCCAAGCTGGCAGAGTGGATGAACGACTCGCTCGCTGCGGTCAAGCAAGGCGCGGTCGCACTCGTAAGGTCTCAAATCACTGACGAGGGAACGCGGCCCTCTGGCGAGGTGCTGGCAGCTCTCCTTCGCCTGCTCGACCACCCCTCGCTGACCATTCGCCGAGACGTGCTGACCATCGCAGAGAATCTGCAGGATGAAACCGTTATCGACGCCGTCCTCGCCCGCCTCGATCTTGAAAAAGAACCCGCCCTTCGTCATGCGATCCTTCATGCTGTTGGAATGCTCGCCAGTCCCAAAGCGATCCCGGCTCTCTTGCATGAAATCCAGGACGACACCAAAGACGCACAGTCTCTCACGGCCGCCGCCCAGGCACTGGGAAAAATCGCCGCGACCTTACCGGCTGGCACCGACTTAACAGAGGCTGTTCAAACGCTCAAGAACAGGTACACCAAGACGCCCGCCGACCTGGTCGGCCTGCGGGCAGCCCTGCTCACCGCGATGGCGGGCGTGGCGGACCAGTCCTTTTCCGAGGAATTCCTCGCCGCGCTTGATTCAGACGACCGCGAAATACTTCAACCCGCACTGCGAGGACTCAGCGTCATCGGCGATTCATCTAAACTCGCGCGCGTGCGTTCCCTTGGCGGTGACGCCGATACGCGTATCCGCCTCGTCGCCATTGACGCACTCGGAGTACTGGGTCGCGAACCGGAAGACCTCGAAAGTCTTCTGAATCACTTAAACCCGTCTCTGGAACCGGACGAGTCGGTGCGGCAAGCAGCCTGGCGAGCATTCCGAAAGTACCTCGCCCGACGACCCATGAAAGAGCGAATCGCCGCTGCCCAGCGACTCCGAGGCTTACCCGACCTCGAAACAAAATACACGGAGCAACTCGCCAACGTCCTGGCAACCGCTGGCGACTATAACGACAATCTGGAAATACTTCGCGAGAGGCTGGCGACCCTCGCCACCGACGCCGGGAAATACGAGGACGCGATTCCCCATCTGCGCGAGCTGTACGCGATGCGCTACGACCGACAAGACCCGCGCGCTGCCGACGATGGTATCCGCTGGATCAACGCGATTCTGCAAAGCGCCGCCCTTCAAAACCTGTCAGAAGTGATCGTCCGAATCGCGGAAGGATCAGCCAGCGTCGCCGTCCGAAGCAGTATCGTCAAGACAGTACGCGACTACGCAGAAGAAAATGATTTGAGCGCTGATCCGAAACGCACGGCGAGACTGCTCGTCGAACTACGATCGATCAATCCAGAGCTTCTCGGCGAAGACTGGCCTGGGCTTCTCACCCAGATCGAAGATAAAAGCAAACCCCCGACACCCGCTGAAACGACGACGCCTTCGCCTTAGGCAATACGTTGGAGAAGTGTGGCGCTGGCTTCCAGGCAGTGTCCTTACCGGCTAGAAGCCGGTGCAACACGGGCGGACGACCTCTTCAGGGATTCTTTTGGCATCATCACCCCGCTCGCCTCGGCTGTCTTGAGGATTAACTGACCGGCGTCCACAAGCGTCCGCTCCTTGCGAGCCTCAGCCACGTCCGCATCGACCATCATCCGGCAAAGCTCATGCATCGTGACTTTCGGTTCCCACTCCAGAATCGCCCGGGCCTTACTCGCATCACCAAGGAGTACGTCCACCTCGGTAGGCCTAAGATATCGCGGATCGAATTGAACGTACTTATTCCAGTCGAGATCGAGATATCCGAACGCTTCATCGAGAAATTCGCGGACGCTGTGCGTGTTTCCCGTCGCAACCACGAAATCATCCGGTCGATCCTGCTGAAGCATCATCCACATGGCCTCAACGTAATCACCCGCGTAACCCCAGTCGCGCTTCGCGTCCAGGTTCCCCAGAAAGAGTGTATCTTGAAGGCCCAGCTTGATACGGGCGGCTGCTTTTGTGATTTTCTTGGTAACAAACGTCTCGCCGCGTCTCGGAGATTCATGATTGAATAGAATCCCGTTACACGCGAAAAGGTCGTACGCTTCGCGATAGTTCACCGTCTGCCAGTGCGCCTGCACCTTCGCACAAGCGTAGGGACTTCGCGGATAAAACGGCGTCTCCTCGTTTTGCGGAATTTCCAGAACCTTGCCGAACATTTCGCTGCTGGAGGCTTGGTAAAACCGAACATCATGCCCGGTCGTATCGCGATAATCACGAATCGCCTCTAGCAACTGAAGCGTACCGATAGCTACGACCTGGGCGGTGTAAACCGGTTGATCGAAGCTGGTGCGAACGTGCGACTGCGCGCCGAGGTTATACACCTCATCCGGTTTGACTTCACTGATGATGCGTCGCAGGCTAATCGCGTCGAGCAGGTCGCCGTGATGCAGATGAAACCGGACATCCGTCTCGTGAACGTCTTGATAGAGATGATCCACGCGCTCGGTTGTAAAAACGCTCACCCGACGCATGATCCCGTGAACGGTGTACCCCTTGCTGAGTAGCAACTCCGCCAGATAAGACCCGTCCTGACCCGTAATTCCCGTTATCAGAGCGACTTTCGACACGTGGTGATCCCTTCAAAACCAGCCCCCGCACCCGCGCTACGCGCGAGTCACTTCTAGGGGCTTCCCGCCGGTATTATCGGCGACAGCGCAGGGGGTTCCGAAGTTCAATCCGACCGCATCTTGGCCACCGCCGCCTCCAAACCAACTGAAAACGGGCTTTCCCGTTATTTCGGCCACCCGTTTTGCCGCCATCTGAGCATGAACCAGCGAAGAATTCGACACCAAGACCGCATCGATATCGCGCGAGAGCGCTTCACCCAGCGGCAGAACGGGCACTCCTCGATACATCCGCCCAGACGGCCCCGACCCAGCGAACCGATCATCGCCAATCGCCTCGATCGCGATCCCGCACCGCTTCGCCGCCAGCCAGAACCCCAGAATGTTCTTCCCAAGATCAGCGAGCACAATCCGCTTCACACCTCGCGTCGATAGATCACTCATCCGCCGCTCAATCTCGCCCCACCGGTAGAAGCGCTCAAACACGTCCGCACTCATCCGCTTCTTGCGATAAGACAAACGCTCAAGCATCGACCACCGCTTCCCAGCACCGAGTCCTCGCGCAAAAGACTCGTCGTGACCGAGCGATGTGGCAAGCCAACCATAGCGTTCGATGCAATCCTCGCGCAGCGCCGCATAATGTTCACGCGGCGCATACCGCGCGAGCACGCGCAGGTTATTTCGTATATCAAAGTAGGTCGTCCGAGCCGGTCGCCGTGCGGTGGTAGTCTTTCGATGATCCACATGGAGATCGTCAAACACGTCCACCTTCCAACCCGCCCCCGCAAGTCGAAAGCAAAGATCATACTCCTCCGCCTGCATGAAAAAGCTGGAATCCAATCCACCCACCTCGCGAAGCGCCGACGCCCGAAATCCGACCCCGCAACCAACGAAAACCCCCGGCAGTGCTCCACTTTCCTGACCGCCATCTGGAAGATGCACCGTAAACCCGGCAGCCCCCAGCTCTGCGTCCTCTTCAAAACGCTCGATCATCCGCGCAAGCGAACCGACGCGCGGACACGAATCATCGTCAAGAAAAACGATGTATCGCCCGCGTGCCCGCGTCACCCCATGCGCCTTCGCACAGCTCCCGCAATTCTGAGGAAGCGCGACAACCTCGTCCACACTCCCCGCAAGCACCTCGCGCGTCTCATCCGTAGAGGCATTATCCACGGCGATGATTTCATA
>JAJRUK010000128.1 GCA_024277835.1 Planctomycetota bacterium
AAACCCCATCCGTACGGCTTGGCCCGGAACCAAAACTTACTCTTGGGCGATTCGCTCATCCGCGCGACCTCTGCGATGTTGTCTCGATGGGTTCCAAGTGGCCCTTGGGGCGATCGTACCGTGATCGATAGAAGTAAACAACGGGTTTGTGCATCGTTGGCGTGCCTGTGACGACGAAACCGGACGTTGGCGACTTGATCGATTGCTCCCCTTCGCGTCGAGTAGAGCGTCATTGACTCAAAGCACCCACAAGGATTACCGTCGGAAGTCACAGGCTGAAGCGCCTGTGCGTTCAGCGCTCAAGCGATGGTTGACGCTGCTTGCGTTGTAAAGAGAATGCTCATGTTGGCAGCGAGGCGGGGGTTGAGTCTTGGGAGTAGACGTAATGGAGCTAAACCCGCGACTGTCGCTCCTTGTCCACACATGGGCGTGAACAGTTGTAGCAACCTGATAGACGTATCGATGGTAGGAGCGTGGGCAGCGTGGGTATAGCGGCCGTTGTCGTCCTTCTGGCGTACCTTCCATTCCGATTAAGCAGAGGCTTCTCGCCGTCAGTTCGCACGGCTATTTTCCTGATCGTCCTATTCAAAGCGATCGTGCTTGTTGGGCTGCACGTGAGGCAAGTTGGCGACGGGGGTCACCCTATTGTCGCAGACATCGCGACCGATGCTCGGGCGTACTACAACGCGGGTGCGGCGCTGGAAGTGCGCGGACTCTTTGAGGTGACCAAACACGACGTGATTTCTGTCGCCAGCGGGCGAAGTCACCTGGGCTACTACGTCGTTAATTATCTCGCTTTCAAAGCATCCCCCGATCACCCGATGCTGTTTCTTCGGCTCGCGAAGTTACTGCTATTTCATGTGGCGCTCGGGATGCTCGTGACGACGTGGCGCATGAATAGAACCCCCAGTCGCGCTTTCATTGCGTACGTCGTACTTGGATTGCTTTTCTACCAGCTATTTTACTACAATTACCGAAACTTGAAGGATGACGTTGTGTTGTCACTCTTCATGATGATTATGGCCCTCGCGGACCGTTCCCTGATCGCACGTACGCCCGGAAGTTCTCAGCGATTCGCGTGGTCGAGCGTCCTTCGGTGGGTGGCGGTAGGGGGACTGATCTGGTTGATCACGACGTTTCGGTACTACATGGGCCCGATCATCATCGGCGCATTTTGTATTCACCTGATCACGGGACAAGGGATGCGGTTCCGTTATCGGGTGGGGCTGGCTGGTTTTATGGTGGTCGGTTTCGCGGTGATTATAACGTTGCCCGGTTTTGATCTCGTTCGCGACCGCGGCGGTCCGGCCTCGCTCCTCGGCGCGCTGACGAACGTGTATGGTGTTTTCAAGATGCTCGTCTCGCCTCTTCCGTGGCAGCACACGCGACTCCTTCTGGCTCCGGCGCATACCCTGTACTTGCTCATGCTGGTTCCTGCACTATGGTGCCTGTTCACTCGGTTTCGTGCGAACCTTGACTGGAAGTTGTTTGTCGTGTTGCAGATCGCACTGGTCGTCGGTGGTATTCTGGATAGCTACGAACCGCGAAAGCGTTTCGTCATGTATCCGATACTTGTTGGCTGGATCGTTATGGCCGGACGTCGAAACGAACGAAAATCGAGACCATCCTCGGTTCGCACCGTCGCGCGATCACGCGGACCCCGGACGCGAACTCCTCACCGATCATGAAAGCGGAAGCGATTACATCACGGGCGCGAAGTGGTGCGTTTTGGTCGCTTGTGATCGCGGGCATTTTCGCGCCCGTTCCGTATGTGCGCAACTGGCTCTTTAGCGCGATCGATCCAACCGGTGCTGTCGCCGGTAGCTACTTCCTGGTGCTTCTGCTTTTGCAGGCGGTGCAGAGTTTGTTCTTCCCCGGCGGGCGTAACGTCCTTCCCGCCTTTTTTCCAAAGCTTACGAATGATCAGGAGCGCTCCCGCTTTGTGACCGGGTCGCTTTACGCGGTGCTGGTTGGGGCGGGGGTTGGCATGCTTGTGATCGCGGTCTGGCCCGGCGTGGTTGAGCTTGTCCTCCAGGAAGATATCGATTCCGACGCGCGCATCGCAGTTTGCGTCATCTTGCCGATCATTCTCCTCGCCAGCTTCGCCACGTCATTGTTGATGGCGCATGGCGTGTTTACGCTGTCGTCTTTCTTGTTGAGATCGCAGCTCATTGTCATGACAACGATGGCGGGCATCGTGTATGTGACAGGCTCGCAGGTGCTCCAGGACGCTCCCGCCGTCTGGTTCGGCGGGGCGATTGCGGCTGCGGCGTTCATCAATTTCGTGGTGGCTGCCGTCGTCTTATCTCGACGTATCACGTGGACTGCGCAAGGCTTCTTTCCGCCGGGAAGCGTGCGATTCGCGGCGATGGCTCACCTCGATACGGTCATGGTCTTTGCGTACGGCGCGATCGACCGTCTGTTCATCGCCGCGTATTTCGGTTTTGAAAAGCTGGGTACGTATTTCCTTCTGTTGACGATCGCGCAACTGATTCCACGTATCGCGCAGGAACTCGGACATCTGATCCTGGCCACCTTCTCGAAACTTCGCGGCGCTCGTGAGGAAGATCGACTCGCCCGTGGCTATCACGAAGTCGCCCGGTTGACGGCGTCCGCGTGCGCCGCGTTGTCACTTCCGATCATCCTGTTTTCAAAACCGATCGCTTCGGTCTTTGGCCCCGCCTGCGCCGCTGACCATCGCTGGTTAATCCTCCTAGCGGTGGCGATCAATGTGGACTCACTCCACACGATCAACGGGATGACACTGATGGCCTACGGTCGGATGCATCGCGTGCTCCTAAGCAAGTTTGTGCAAAACGTTGTGCAACTTACGCTGACGGGGATACTGATCTCGCGGTTTGAGGTGGTCGGCGTGATCGTCGCCCTTGGAATCGGGCATGCAGCTCGGAGTCTCTCACTGATATGGAGCGTGCGCGGTCTAAAGACCGATGGGCGACTGCTACCGCCGAGGGTTTACTATGTCAGTCAAG
>JAJRUK010000129.1 GCA_024277835.1 Planctomycetota bacterium
GCGTTGATATGCTGACCTCTCGAATACCACCGGGTGGCCTGCTGATGCGCATGCTGTCCTGTTCCGCCTTGTTGGGCGTATGCTCTGAGCTTCTTTGGGCACAGTCGATCGCCACTTGCACCAGGTGCCATAGCGAGCAGGGCAACGACCAAGGTCTGCCCCCGTCGGAGATCGATAACGGGACTCTAAACGGCAGCATCCACGATGGGTTCGAGTGCATCGCTTGCCACGAGAACATCGCAAGCGACGGAGACTCACGTGGTTCGGCACCGGTTGGAACCGTCGATTGCACAATCTGCCACGAAGAAGAGGGGGAAGTCTACAAAAAACATGGTCGTTTGGTCGTGGGCTCCGACGCAGATATACCGAGATGCCAAGACTGCCACGGATCGCATGATATATTTCCATCGTCGGACAAACGATCTCGGACCAACCCCACGACCGTCCCGGACACGTGCCGCTCCTGCCATACAGATGTCGATCTCGTTCGCCGGCATCAACCCATCAACGGCAAAGCAGTTGAATTGTACGAGAAGAGCGTACATGGAGACGGGAACCGCCGAGGCGTACCTGGAGTAGCACGTTGTAACGATTGTCACTCTGCGAAAGGTCCAGATGGAACACACACAGCACACCGAACGCTAAGCCCGTACGACCCAGAATCGCCAACGTATCATTTCAATATCTCCGATACCTGTGGGCGGTGTCATGAGGATGTTGCATCGCGGTATTGGGAGGGCGTCCACGGTGAACTCGTCAAGCAGGGGTCGTTGGATTCGCCGGTTTGCACAGATTGCCACGGGGAACACGGGATCGTATCTCCGAACGATCCTCGATCCCCGGTGAGCGCAGCCCGTCTCGCCGAGCAGACATGCGGACGCTGTCATGCATCGACCGCGTTGAATGAGCGGATGGGAGTGCCTCCCGGGACGCTGCGAAGCTACATCGACACCTATCACGGATTGAAGCGAAAGGCGGGCGACGTCCACATTGCGAATTGTGCGTCGTGCCACGGAAATCACCGAATCCTACGCCACACGGACCCCCGTTCGCGCGTCAACACAGCCAACCTTCAGCAGACATGCGGAGAATGTCATCCGGGAATCTCACAAGTCGTAGCGACGAGTTCCATCCACGCCCCGGGTGAGGGCGTCGTCGAATGGTGGCCCAATTTCTTCAGAATTCTGTACCTTTGGATCATCGCGATCACGATCGGCGCGATGCTGGTTCATAACTTGCTCCACTGGTTTCGCCACGTTCGCAATGCATACCGCGCCCCATCTGTTGTGCGCCTATCGCCTGGCGAGACCGCACAACATTGGTTGTTGATGGTCTCATTCATCGTCCTCGTGGTGTCGGGGTTTTCACTCCGACATTCTGAGGCGTGGTGGGTCCGGACGCTCTTCGGATGGGGTGGTGGCGAGGGATTCGTGATCCGAGGCGTTATCCACCGTGTCGCCGCCGTCGCGCTCATGGGATGGACGGTTTGGCACTTGATCTACCTTGTTACGCGGAAGGGTCGCCGCTGGCTTCGAGATATGTGGCCTCGCTGGAGTGACATCAAGGCTTGCTGGGGATCGCTCGCATATTTCCTCGGGGCGCGCGAGAATCCCCCGGACGCAAAACGATTCAGTTACGTCGAAAAAGCAGAGTATTGGGCACTTTTGTGGGGAACGATACTCATGACTCTGACGGGCTTAATGCTCTGGTTCGACAACGAGCTTGCGGTCGTGTGGGCAGGGAGCGCAGGAAGGCATGTCGTGTTGGCGGTCGCATCGGTGATCCACTACTACGAGGCTTGGCTCGCTGCGCTGGCGATCCTGGTATGGCACCTTTACGCGACTGTGTTTAGTCCAACGGTCTACCCCATGAACCCGGCATGGTGGTCGGGACGCATGCCCCGCGAGATGTATGAGCATGAACATCCCGGCGATTCCAAAGTGCTCCCGGACGAAGACGAAGTTTGAGTCAACCGCTTTGCAGCACAGACTTGCTCGCCGTTAGTTTGCATCACTCACTTAGTAAGATGGTAGCGATACCGAGGCTACGCCCCTCCCGGCGCGAGTGAGGATCACAGCAAGCATGTCGAACGTCGTGGCTTCCAAATAGCGACACATTTGGGCACAAGCCTGGTTGGTATGCAGATTGCTCCGTTAAGAGCGGATATCGAGAGATGACCAGAGAGGTCCGTATCTCACAGCGAATTCTCATTTGTTGGAGTTCTGCAAAAAGACAAACCGGGGTAGCGACGTCTCATCTACGAAAGGACAGACCGAGAACATGACAGCAACTGTGGACGACAAGGGAAGCGCCGACTTGGGAGATGCGACTCCCCAGTCCTTGCCAAGCGAGTCCATCGACGCAGGCCACGCGACCGCAATCGAGACCGTTCCGCTGTGGAACAATCTCATCACGATTCTCGGGATGCTCATCGTCGGTTTTTCACTTCTTTTGCTGGCGACTTTTGCGCTGTTAGAAATCGTAAGCCCGGCGCGGAACCCGTACGTCGATATCATCGGGTATCTCGTACT
This sequence comes from Planctomycetota bacterium, assembly GCA_024277835.1. GTDB lineage: Bacteria > Planctomycetota > Phycisphaerae > UBA1845 > UBA1845 > JAJRUK01. The sequence goes on from JAJRUK010000129.1 coordinate 2,532, forward strand.
ACCGATCGTTCTAATATCGGGAATCGTCACGATACCATTCGGGATCTTCTTCAAGAGCTGGCGACTTCGGCGAAAAGACCGAACGCAACGTCTATCGTTTCGCTACCCACACTTTGATCTGTCAGACCCCGGGCAGCGACGCGTCGCCAAGGCCGCCTTTCTTGGTTCGATCGTCTTACTTCCGATTGTCGGCGTGAGTAGTTATCACGGATACCACTATACGGACTCCTCGGAGTTTTGCGGTAAGGCGTGCCATAGTGTGATGGAGCCTCAATACACAACCTACGAACGGTCACCGCATGCCCGTGTCGCGTGCGCCGAGTGTCATATCGGCGACGGCGCAGGCTGGTTTGTCAAATCAAAACTGTCCGGTACCAGGCAGGTTCTAGCGACGTTGCGCGAGAGTTTTTCCCGCCCAATCGCCCCGGCGATTCAGCACCTACGCCCGGCGCGGGACACCTGCGAACACTGTCACTGGCCACAAAAGTTCTACGGTGCGCAGCTAAAAGAAGTGCCTCGCTATGCACGCGACGAGACCAACGAAGATCGCAGTCTCATGATGTTGCTGAATATTGGCGGAGGCCACAGCTCAGCGGGCCCGGTGGAAGGCATTCACTGGCACATGGCACTGGCGAGCAAAATCGAATATATCGCGACCGACGACCAACTTCAGGTCATTCCTTGGGTTCGCATCACCGACGCACTTGGCGAGGAGACCATCTACCGAAATGACAGCAAGCCAAGCTCCGACCCGCCGCCCGATGGTCACCGTCGCAACCTCGACTGTATGGACTGCCACAACCGCCCTGCCCATAAGTTTCGTCCGCCACAAGTGGCGGTTGACCTGATGCTCAGCGCTGGCCGGATCGATCAAACCCTTCCGTTCATCAAGCGAGAGGCCGTCAAGGCGCTCGTACAACAATATCCGGATGAGAAAACCGCAGCGCGAAGAATCGGGTCCGCCTTGATCGGGTTCTACGAGAAGACCTATCCGGAGCTTTGGAACTCAAGCCGAGGAGCGGTCAACATTAAGCAGGCGGTTGATGTTGTTCGCGAACTCTATCGAACCAACTTCTTCCCTGACATGAATGTGGACTGGCAAACCTATCCCGACAACATAGGCCACCTCTACTCGCCGGGCTGTTTTCGCTGTCACGACGGGCGACACCTGAGCGGTCGAGGGGAAACGCTCGACATGGACTGCAAATCATGCCACAGTTTTCTCAGCCGCCAAGAGCAGGGTAACGGACTTGAACAACTAACCGAAGGACCGTTCGAACATCCCTTTGAACTCGGCGGACTGCACCAGGGCATCCGATGCGATCAGTGCCACTCGGGTGGCATTCTCGAAACTACCTGTGAAACCTGCCACAACAAGACGGCAGAGTTCATCGCCGGAACGTCTCCCGATTTTTCACGCTTTGAAATCGAAGCGGATTCTATGGGCGGTGCTGTTGATTGCGAAACCTGCCACAATACGTCAGAACCGCTCGTGATAGAGACCATGAACGACACCTGCATTGGTTGTCACGATGAAGAGGAATATGACGGGATGGTGGTCAAGTGGCAGCGCGAACTGGAAGAACTCTATCGCGATCTCCCCGACGGCGATGTAGAGATTCAAGCGATTCGTGACGCGCTTAATCGTGCGGGTGCGAACCATAACATGGCCGCCTCGCGCAAAATCCTTAGAGCACTCTCAACTGGCAAGACGAAGTTCTAGTCGCCAGAGGATTCGTAAATACGATTGGATCGCTCATTCTTCCGTCCCCCCTTTACTCAGGGGGGATCGAGGGGGGTTTCTTGTGCCACTCGAATGTTAATTGCTTTTGCAGACTGTTAAAAACGCAGTTTTTCCATGTGGCACCGGTTTGTAACCGGTGCGGAGCGATGGGACATGAAATAACGCATCGGTTACAACCCGGTGCCACACTTTTTCAACAACCGCTTAGTCCAGATTATCCGCATCGCCCATAAGAGCGTCGGGAACATCACCGGACTCGACAGGCTCAAGTTGGTCGAGCCAAAACGC
>JAJRUK010000130.1 GCA_024277835.1 Planctomycetota bacterium
GAATCGATATTCTTAACCCGCGCTTCGGCAAGAAGCTCGTACCGCTCCTCCATTTTCGTAACAGCCCACTCAAGGATGCGCTCTGCCTTCTGCATATCCGTCACGATCGGGCACATCAGGTGCGGAACGTCCTTGAACTGACTCATCTCCACCATCTTCGGGTCGATCAGAATCATCTTGACGTGGTCAGGGCGCTTGGTCATCAGCAAGCTGAGAATCACCGAATTGAGGCAAACGCTCTTGCCCGATCCGGTCGTCCCGGCGATGAGCGCGTGCGGCATTTTTGTAAGGTCAGCAACCAGCGCCGCCCCGCCTGCATCCTTCCCGAGAAACAGCGGAAGGTTCATCTCGCTTGCTTTCTTACCCGCAAGGTCCATCAGCTCGCGTAACCGAACTTTCTCTTTTTCGATATTTGGAACTTCGATCCCGACCGTGTTCTTGCCTGAAATCGGCGCAACTACGCGAATCGCATGCGCCTTGAGCGCACGGGCGATGTCGTTCGACAAGCTTCCAATCTGCGAGACCTTAATTCCCGCACCGATCTTCAACTCAAACATGGTAATCACCGGGCCTGTATCAATTTCGACGACCCGCGCGTCCAGCCGAAACTCCTCAAGCGTCTGCTCAAGAATTTTCGCCTGCTCGCGAACGCGACCTTCCTGTTGCGAGCTAAAGTTGTATTCCGGTTCTTCCAGCAGTTCGATCGCGGGGAGCGTCCAGTTTTCAATCTTCGTCGGATAGGCCCCGGCACTGTTTTCTCGCTGCGCGGAGGGAAAATTCACTTTCGGACCGGCGAGTGCTTCTCGAGCTTTCTCGTGGGCTGCGACTCGTCGCTCTTCCGCCGCGCCGTCTTGTTCTTCCTCAGCCTCCTCGTCTTCGTCGACCTCTTCCCATTCTTCATCTTCGTCCTCGTATTCCCACTCGCCGTCTTCCTCCTCCTCTTCCTCTGCCACAGCAATCGCGGGCGGACGAGGTGCAGGCTCAGACGCGGCAGGCGACGTCGTGCGACCCCCCTCCGGGACGAGTCGAAGTCGAGGCATCCAGGAAAACGCCCCGCGCAAACGCGCAGAGATGGATCGCGGGAATCGCCACATCTGTCCCAACAGCGCCGGTATCTTGAGAATCCAACCTTGCGTCGCAAAGATCAGACCAACGCACCAAAACGCAAGCAGGATAATCGTCGTGCCCAGTTGCGAGACGTTCGCCGTAAGTAGCGTCGCCAGTGATCGCCCGACAGCCCCACCGGCTCCTACCGGCAGAGATGCGGTCGCCCCAAGAATAACCTGTGCAGCAACAGCCGCGCTAACCGTCACGCTAACCAACCCGGCGAATCGCTCCCATGCGTTCTCGATTTTGCCGCGATAAAGTCGAACGCATGCCGACAACGTCAAGAACGCAAGAAGGACGTAGCTTCCGGCCCCGAGCAATCGAAACAGTTGGAACGCCGCCAGCGATCCGAGCGGACCGCAGGCGTTTTGCGTTGGATTGTTTTGTGGAAACTGATGCGGGCTAGGCCAATCGCCTGAGTTGAACGTCAGCAGTGCGGGCCACAACAAGGCGCATACCACCAACCAGCAAATAGGCCCAAGCATCGATCGAGGCGAGACTTCTGATTCCTTCCGCGCCATGAACACAATCCCTCAAACACGCATCAAGACGCCACCCGCAGTACAAAATAACGGGCGCACAACAACCGCACACCACCCGCGCAAACGGCGCGGATCTAGCGCAGCGTCTCGAAAAACGCGCTTTAGGGAATATCGGCGATGAGATTCGCAGCGCTACAGGCAAAACCCACGCAGCGAGAAACCAGCCCTACGACCCTCCGGTAGGCCCTTTTTTGATCCGAATCGCAGGCCATTTCGCGTTGGCCTCGTCTACCAGGATCGTCGCTCTCGACATGAATTTCTTCTTGGCAGCTTCGTCGTAGAACAGGTACGCCTTCCCCAGAAACACCCCGAACACATTCGGATCGGCCGGGAAGAGCAGCCCGCGGGAGACACCCTCCGCGCAGGATCCGTCGAACTCGGGCATGACCGCCGCCCCCTTTTTGTCATATATCTTCATCGCTTCAGCACTGGAGAAGTAGTAGATCCGGCCGCGAAACTCGCGCCGGAACTCCTTTTTCCCCTCGACGGGTTTTCCGCCATGAAGATAGGCCACCGGACAGTACCCGCGAATTGCTGGTTCGTTGTAAAGCTCTAGCGCTCGCGAAATGTAGTGCCCCGGTCGCTGGTCAAACGATCGCTTCGCCCGCACCGACGAAATCAGATAGAGTTTCTTGTCAATCACCGCGAACACGCGGGGATCACCGGCGAACCGGTTTCCGTACGGACCGCCAAGACCGACGAGGCAAAGACCGCCGATCGCGGGAACGTACCGCTCCGGATTCTTGTCGAAAAGCTCCTTCGCCTTCGCGCTCGACATGAAATACGTATAGCCGTTGTGCTGCGAAGCGAAGTTCGGAACGCCAAGCTTCGGCTTGCCAAGGGTTTGATAGGATACGGGGCAGTACCCCTCCATCGCAACTACAACCTTCTCAAGTTTTGGCGCGGCCGTTGCCGGGGGCGCAATCACAATACACAACAGCAACGCAACCACCGGTCCAATCAATGTTCTCATTCGTATCATCGCTCGTCCCATCTAAAATAAGCGTTTCGTTCGTCCGTCGCCGTTTCGTACGAAAAACAAGGTGTCTCACCGGCGTCCTTTTATATCGACAGTCAGGCTGACGATTCTTGTTCAACGCGTCTGACCGATCCTATCGGACCGTTGAAACGGGAAGTTTCGGGTCGCCCCGCAGCATGGGCAACATATGCTCTCGCAAGAAAGCAACGCGCGCCCACCCCGTATGTCCGCCAGAATGTCCCACGTCGCGAAGCTCCGGGGTCCAATAAATCTCGCTCAGACGATCGTAGGCTTCCCGATCATCGTCTGACAAGTCTGGCGGTCGTGAAAATCCGAGTCGTCCCGCGGCGCTGCAATGCTCTCGGTCCACCGTCCCAAAGACCGTCGTCCCTGCCCCGAGAATCCCGCTATCGCGGTGACTCACCAGCGCGTAACAGCGTCGAACCACCCCGAGCGCCCGCGACAGATTATACCCCGGCGATATTGCTGGGCACGCGAGCACCATTGTCTCGATCGGCGCTCGTCCCAACAGTCGCTCGCACCCCCAGATAGCAATTCCCGTCCCGCCGCTGAACGCAAGAATATGAATCGTCGCACCTGGCTGTGTTTCGTGAAACGCCGCTACCGCATCCGCGAAGTCGGCTGCCTTTCGCACATTCCGCGATCGCCAGCAAAGGTCCGTCCAAATCTCGCCAGGGATGCCGAACTGCCAGCGAAACAGAATCGTCCCCGGTGTGTCGGGATCATCTCGCCATGCCCGACGAAGGAGTACTGGCACAAACTGGAATCCGCCAACACCGTCGAGCACAAAAACGACCTCTTTGCTCACGTCCCCCATGCGCTCGACCGCCCCGCCGCGCGCAAGCTCGACCAGATACGTCCCGACCACGTCTGCTCGATCAATAAGAATGCCCACGCTTATACTCTTCGCCTCACGTTAGCACTCACGCCGTTTGACAGGAAGCTACTCAATTTCGTTGACCATCTCCGAAAGCACATCCACGCGCTTCTTCTTTTCCAAAAACCGTGTCCGCGACGTCACCGCTTCATGCCGACAAACATCCCGCATCTCGCACCAATCGCAAGGCCCCGCTTTTCCCAACCGATACGGCGCAACCGCGACACACCCATCCAACATCGTATCGGCGATCTTCCCAAGCTCGCGTTTGGTATGCTCTAGAGTCGCCTGAAATTCCTCAGCGCCCACCACATCTGTAGAGGCGAGGTTCCCGGGCTGGCCTTCTTTGTTGATGTAGACAGCGTGAAATGCCGACCACCCTTTCGACGTTGTGTCGAGTATGTTGAGTTGATCCGCATGCAGCATTCCGCGCGCCTTGGACAACCCCAGTCGCTTCGCTTCGCCGAAAC
>JAJRUK010000131.1 GCA_024277835.1 Planctomycetota bacterium
CGAACGAAAAGCCCGGCTGGGATTACGAATGAAGATTGGTTCATCACCGTCGGCGGCGACGGGTACGAAACCGTCATCGATCCGGAAGACCCGAACACGGTCTACAGTCAGTGGCAATACGGCGGACTGATTCGCCACGATCGAAAGAGCGGCGAGATTGTTGATATCAAACCGCGCGAACGACCGGGCGATGAGCCGTATCGGTGGAACTGGGACTCGCCTGTGATTCTTAGTCCGCACAGTCATACCCGACTTTACTTCGCGGCGCAGCGACTTTTTCGCTCGGATGATCGCGGCAACAGTTGGTCGGTCATTAGCGAAGACCTCACCCGACAGATTGACCGGGATCAGCTTGAGATCATGGGCAAAATTCAGAGCATCGACGCGGTCGCTAAAAACCGATCAACCTCGATCTATGGCAACTGCGTCGCGCTCGACGAATCGCCGATCGTCGATGGGTTGCTTTATGTTGGCACGGACGACGGCGTGATCGCCGTGACCGAAGACGCCGGGCAGACGTGGCGGAGTATGGAGCTTTTCCCAGGCGTGCCCGATCAGACGTACGTCAGTTGGATCGTCGCCTCGGTGCATGATGCGGACACCGTCTTCGCCGCCTTCGACAATCACAAGAGCGGCGACTTTAAGCCCTACATTCTCAAGAGCACCGACCGCGGACGCACGTGGAAATCTATCGTCGGCGACATTCCCGATCGCCAGATTGTTTACAACGTGCAGCAAGACCACGTGAACTCCGAACTTCTTTTTGCGGGCACTGAGTATGGTGTTTACTTCACGATCGACGGCGGTAAGAAATGGATTCGCCTTAAAGGGGGGCTGCCTCCGATCGCGATCAAGGACATGACCATCCAACGTCGCGAGAACGATCTTGTGCTTGGCACGTTTGGCAGGGGGTTCTATATCCTCGATGACTACTCGCCGCTGCGAACGGTCTCGAAGGACTCGCTCGACAGCGACTCGCTCATCTTCCCTGTGAAACCAGCGCTTCGTTATGTTCAGAGCGGTCGCTTGAGCGGTTGGTCTGGTCGGGGTTCGCAGGGGGCTTCGTATTACGCTGCGAAGAATCCGTCGTTCGGTGCGGTCGTGACGTATTACCTGAAAGACAAGCTCAAGACGCGCAAGGAAACGCGGCAGGAAAAAGAGAAGAAGGTGTACAAAGCGGGCAAGACGCCGAAGTTCCCAACGATCGAGGAGCTTCGCGCGGAGGATCACGAAAAGACGCCGCGCGTTTTTCTGACGATCAAGACGGAGGCGGGCGAAGTCATTCGTCGCGTCGAGGCGTCGCGCAATAAGGGCATCCACCGCGTCGCGTGGGATCTTCGCGATCCGTCGCTTCAGCCAACCCGACTGAAGAAACCAAAAAACCTTCCGCCGTGGGCAACGCTGCCCGCGGGTCCGCTCGCGCTGCCGGGCAACTACACCGTTACGGTCGAAAAAGAAGTCGACGGCGTGATTAGTCCTCTTGTGGGACCGGAATCGTTTGAGGTCATCCCGCTCGAACTTGCGACGTTCGCCGCCAAGGATCGCGAAGAGGTCATGAGCTTCAATCGCAAGGTGTCGCGACTGTACCGCGCGGTGCAGGGGGCGGGTCGAGCACTCAGCGAAGCGCAAAATCGAGTGAAACATCTTCGCAAGGCGCTGCGAGACACGGTCGGTGCTGACCCCGCGATGACGAGCGAAGTGCATGAGCTGGACAATCGCCTGACGCAACTAAGCATAACACTCAACGGCGACGGCACGCTTGGAAAACATCAGCGACCGGTGCCGCTCTCGATCCGGCGTCGCGCGGGTATCGCCGTCGATTGGTATGTGACCTCCGCACCCACGCAAACACAGCGCGATGCGTACAAAGTCGCCAGCGAGGACTTCGGCACACTGCTTAATGACCTGCGCTCGCTCATTGAGACGGACCTGTCGAGTTTGGAAGACCGCATGGAAAAACTCGACGCACCATGGACGCCCGGACGCATTCCGCAGTGGAAACCGGAAAGCGAATGATCAATCGCAAATAGCGAAAATCAGAGCCGCGACCATCAGGGAGCGACCTAACGTTATTGAACACAAAAGAAGCCCCGGCTCACAACCGGGGCTTTCTTCTTGTTTCAAAAATCCGCGACGAAACTGGACCGTCTGTTCAGGGTACTTATACACTTCAAGTGTTGCCCTGGCGATCGTTTGTCGCTCCAACGGGTGCAAGTTTGGACGTTTCGACTTTTGGATTTTTAGACGTTTGTTACTTCGCTCGGTCGACATACTCGCCCGTGCGCGTGTCGACGTTTACGCACTCGCCGGTATCGATAAACGGCGGAACGCGAATCTTCAACCCCGTTTCAAGCGTCACCTCTTTGAGTTGATTCGTTGCGGTTGCGCCTTTGACGACGGGTGGAGCATCTGTGACTTCGAGCGCGACGGTATTGGGTAGCGTGAAGGCTACGATCTGATCGTTGTAAATCTCGCAGGCGATATTTTCGTTGGGTTTGAGGAACTTGGCGGCGTCTCCGACGACAGCTTCAGCGATCGGAATCTGATCGAACGTTTAGGTATCCATGACCATGTAGTTGTCGCCGTCGCGGTAGAGGTACTCGTAGTTTTTGGACTCGACGTAGGGAATCTCGACGCGATCATCGACGCTGTATCGCACGTCGGTCGTGTTGCCGGTCTTGAAGTTCTTGAGCTTGGTCTGCATGTAGCTTCGCTTGTTGCCCTTGGCCACGTGCTGTGCCTCGTGGACGATAAAAAGTTCGCCCTCATGGAGGATGGTCTTACCCTTGCGTAGGTCGACTGCCTTGATCATTCGATGTCCACTCCTGCCAAATGCGTGATGGTTGTGGGTTTCGTGTTGTAAACTTGGATCGGTGGCTTATCGCCCGGGGCTGTTTGGACCCGTCGGGAAGACCACTTCCCTGGCACCCGGCGACCGTTCGCCGAGATGCCAGCGCCGTATCGTTGCAGAACCGACCGACCGGGTCAACCGGGAGGTTCGCTTGCACCTTGGGCAGCCACTCTTTTAGCCCAAAGGAGCGTCGCCTCGCGATCAAACGTCCGAAAACAAGCAACATCACGAAGCCATCGTGCGCTTATCAGGCTAATTCGGCCCAGCGCAACAAGAAGCGAGCGCCGAAGCGAGTTAACAACCGCATCGGCGCTCGTCTGATTTTTTAGGGATGTCTATTGCGACGCTAGTTGCGCCGCCGCAAGAACGCCAGGCAAAGCGTCATGAACATCAGCGGGATGATCCCGGCTGCACCGCACGGGGAAACTGCGATCGAATCGACGCCGTCCAAAATGTCGCAGCCTTCTTCATCGACCTGTGTTTCGGTGGGCGTGTCCGGACAGAAATCATCGTTATCCATAACCCCATCACTGTCTTCGTCGTTGGCTGCGGTCTCATCGCCACCAGCACCCGTTCCATCATCATCATCACCACCGCCACCTCCGCCGCCGGTATCGGTCCCGCTACTGCTGATGGCGTTTTGTAGCGTCGCTTGAAAGTTGGGGTTCATTACGGACGCGAGCAACGTGAAACTATCATCACACCCTGGATCCTGCGGGCAAGCCGTCGCGCGGAAGCAGCCATCAATCTGAAGATAATCATCGACACCCTGATCGGCGCTGAGCACGCCCTCGATCAATCCGGTGTTCGCGTTGATGATCGGTCCGCCGGAGTTGCCGCCGATGATATCGAGGTCCGCTTCGAATCCGAACTCGACAATCGCTTGTACCGTCGAGTTATCGGAGAATTTCATTGGCAAGCCCGCACCGAACCCGATCGCGACAATGCTCTGCCCCATCGTGATAGAATCACTCGAGCGAACGCCGACCGGCGTGCGACCTGTCACTGCACGATCGAGTTTTACGACCGCCCAATCGTCGGCGGTGTCCGCTACGTTCGCCAGACCAAGGATTTCCGACGCGCGGTAGACCTGATCGGTCGTAAACGTTGCGGGGTTCGTACCTTCCTGTTTGATGACATAATCGAAGACAAAGTAGATCGTACTAAGGTCGGCCCGCGCGCCGTTCTCGTCAAGGCAATGACCCGCGGTTACCAGAATATCCGCCGCGACGAGGGTGGCGGTACAGCTCGCTGCCGTTGGCTGATCTGCAAAAGGTTCGCCGTTGCAAAGCGGACTGTACTCGGTCGCAAGCGTCTCCGCGAAAATTGAGAACGTTCCGTCGCCGTTGTCGTCAAGACTATCGGCGTCGATCTGCGCACAAACCGAGTCGCCGATCCCTTGCAGCATCGTTGTTGTAGCAAAGTAATCCTTGCGATCGTCCGGCGGGCGAATAATCCGCGGGCGTCTTCCAGTGTCGGCGGATGATAAGCCAGCCCCTGACGCGAGCACGCCAGTTACAATCAAAATTCCAAAGTTGCGATGCGCATTCATCTTCGACATACACACTCTCTCCATCAACAGAATCAGTAAACGATAGGCCCAACTACACTTCTGGGCTTCTACCGCCTGCTGTCTGTTGTGTCAAAGAGCGAATCTGCGTCGGATGGTTGTGCTACTTGCCATCTTCTGCCGGGTCCGCTGCCTCTTCTGTTTTGGCAGCCTCTCTCGCCTCAGCTTCTTCTTTGGCTTTCATTTCCTTGGCGACCGTCGCAAACGCAGTTCCAAGTTCCATCGGGATGTAGATGTCCCCGCGCGTCCAGCCGATAGCGCTGCTGCCAACGAAGGCGATCGGTGCGTCGACCTTGGGCACATCAAACGGAATCTCGTCCTCTTCGCCGAGCACCTTCGTCACGCGCTTGACGAGCGTCAGGATTCGATCCGCCGCGAAGTACATTGCGAACGTTTTGCTTGATGGCAACTCGGCGTTGACCTTCTTCACGCCTGCGCTTTCGCCGACGATGTCGCGCCCGGAGCGAACCGTCTCGACCAGCGTCTTCACATGACTCTTCCCACCCCCAAATGCGAAGACAATTGTCTTGCTGTCCACCGCACCGATGCGAACCAGTAGGCCTTCCTTGCCTATGATTTTCTCCATCTTGGCAAGCTCGTCTTCGTCTGCTTCGTCAAGCTTCGTGACGTCCATCTTCCAATGGGTGAACTTCGTACTCCCGATGGTCTCGGCGTCTTTCGTGAACGAGAGCGCATCGGCGAACTCGCGGAATTCCTCGTCCATCTCGGGCGTGTCAATCAACTCAACGGAAAGATCGACCATGCGATCCAGA
>JAJRUK010000008.1 GCA_024277835.1 Planctomycetota bacterium
CAAACCCAAGCACGCTGAGAAACACGCCGCCGGTTGCTTTCTCTTCGATCAGGCGCGTCAAACCGCCATGCCCCGTCGTGCCGACGTTAAAGTCGCCGTCGGTCGCGAGGATCACCCGGTTCACACCGCCCACGATGAAATTGTCTTCCGCAATCTGGTAGGCAAGCTGAATTCCCGCACCGCCGTTGGTCGATCCGCCCGATTGAAGACTGTTCAGGGCCGACCGGATGGAATCTTTATTTCCGCAAGACGTCGAAGGTAGCGCAACCCCCGATGCCCCAGCGTAGACAACCATCGAAACCCAATCGTCCCCGCCAAGCTCATCCACAAGCATCGAAAGCGATTCTTGCAAAAGCGGCAGCTTGTTCGCGGCGCTCATCGACCCGGAAACATCGATCAGAAACACCAGATTCGCCGCGGGCCGTTCGTCTGCGGAGTATTCCATCCCCTTGATCCCGATGCGTGCCAAGCGATGACCCTCATCCCACGGGCATTCCGCGATAGCCACATCCACCGAAAACGGATCATCCCCCACTGGCTGCGGATAGTCGTAATCGAAGTAGTTCACCAGTTCCTCGATGCGCACCGCATCCGCCGGCGGCAACGCCCCCCGATTCAAAAACCGCCGCACGTTGGAATAGGAGGCTGTGTCAACATCGATCGAAAAAGTAGAAAGCGGACTCTGATCGGCCAGTAGAAACGGGTTTTCAAGAATCGAAGCGTAAGTTTCGACGCCGGGCGATTCATTCCAGCGAAATTTGATACACCGAGTCAACCCGTCACCTGGCTGCGTCGCGAACTCGTCACACGCGCGTAGTGCTTCTACCATCCTTTCTATATCCGCGGGATCAATGTCACGGACTTTGAGGGTGCGCGGACTCTCGACGCCTCCGTCGGTGTCGCCGCCCTCCCGCAGTCCCTTCTCCCCCCCATCGAGATTCCCACCTACTAAGTGAGTACCACCAAACGCTAGGTCTGAGCTAGAACTCCGTCGCTTCGCCTTGGATCTACCGGGCCTCCGCGGCGACTTGCGACTCTGAGCACGCTGTAGATCGACCGCAGGCGCAGTTTCCCCAAAATCAGGAGGATTCAGCATGACATCCAGGAGAGATTCTAATACCTCATCTCCGGTCGACTCGACGCGCTTCCCAGACGGCGACTTCCCATAGTTAGCGTATTGAAGGTCTTGAGGAAGCTCACGTCCTTCGATGCTGGCCCCGTCTGACACCCTCGTCCCGGAGTCGACATTCCCAAGCGCGACAAGTTCAGCGTTGGCATCCCGCCCGAGTCGCATGTGCAGTGCGCCAGACTGCGAAGACGCGGCATCCTTTTTCAATTTCGCGAGCCCCCGGGGGGCCACACGGCGTTTCACCGGCATGTTGTTCCGACTCGCGTTCCGCATGTCTACGGAAGGCGCAGATTCACCGAAGTCTGGTATCAGGCTCGCCGGACCTTCGTAAGAAAGCGTCTGGGATTGATCGTCATAAGCCAATAGAATCATGTCGTCCGAATCAATCGCATGGGCCTCATTGACGACTTCCTTCGTGACATTCGCAATCATCTCATCCCGCTCCGCCAGCAAATTCATCGCAAGTCGCCCGTCGTCCGTCACCGCCGGGGTAGGCCACCTAGATGTTGCAGCAGGATCGAAAGCGATTTGAACCGATGCTCCTGTTCCCTTCGTTGTACTCCCGCGATGCCCAGCCACCTTCGATAGCTCTCGCGTTCGCGACAACCCCGGCCCAAAGAACTGCCACCCGCCAACCGCAACAACCAAACAAGCCGCCATCGCCCCGGAATAAACCCATATCCGCCCAAGCAGCCCCGACCGACCGCTCGCAGCGTCAACAGACTCCGCCTCTGCTCCCATCGCCCGCTCTGCAACCCGCGCCCGCTGCTCATCCGTCAGCCCAATCGCCGGTTCAGCTTCAAGCTCTTTCGAGACCAAGCTCGCCGTCGCCCGCACATCTTCAACAATCGCACGAAGCTCAGCAGACTCACCCACCGCTGCCTCAACCGTCGCAAGGTCATCACCATCAAGTTCACCCAGCGCGTACGCTGTCAGTCGCCAATCGTTTTCGTTAATCTTCATCATCACGTTTCCTAACCGTATTATTCGCCCAACCCATCTCGCAGCGTCTTGATCGCAACGTGAATCAGATACCCCACGTTGCTCACACTCAGACTCGTGACCGCTGCGATGTCCTTGTAACTAAGTCCGCCTTGAAACCGCAGGCGGACGACTTCCTGCTGATTCGCCGGAAGCGTATCGAGCATTGTCAGCACGCGCGACGCACCATCTCGCGACTCAGCCACATGGGCAGGGTCGCTCGAAACGCTCGCCGGGATCTGCTTCGCACTCTCCGTCATCACCGACATGCGCGTCTCCTTCCGCCGAACGTCCATGGCTTTGTTGCGACACACCGTAAAGAGCCACGCCGGCATCTTCCCATTCAAATCCGCAGGCCCCTCGCGACACAGTGAGAGAAAAACATCCTGCACCACGTCGCGTGCCCGCTCAGGATCGCCCGTCAATCGACTCGCATAGCGCGTAAGCGAACCCTCGTGCTGGTCCATCACCGACTGCACCCAACCCGACCGATCCTCGTGCTGTCTCTCACTCATACTCGCTCCCGACGTCCGCAGGCTACAACCGTCAGCCTGTCATCCTCTAATACGCTCGAACCCGATTTTTCTTAGGTTCCAAGAATAACGATCTCAGGGCACGGCCACAAAAGGATACTTGTCGCCGCGCTGATCCCGTAGGGGCCGCTTCGGCGATCATCTCACTCCCACACTCCCCTGTCATTAGACCCCCAACCGCCGCCAAGGTTCCTGTAACTCCAGCGACACAACCACCCCCCGCGTCCCGTGACCTGCCGTCCTGCTTGTATCTCACCCCAGTTTCACCTACAATGATCCCGGGGGAGGCAAGAAGACTGAAACAGAAAGCCCATCAATGTCCCATGTACTCCTTGTATCACTCGCGATAGGCTATTCATCATCTCTCTCATCCGGTACATACATACTGCCCGCCATCGAGCTAGTTCCCGTGGCTGCCCATCCCGACGGTCCCTACAACACCGATGGCTTCTACACGAGCGCCAACATCTCCCAATACCGGCTTACGCTCCCGAGGGGCGGAGGAACAACGTACTGGAACATGCGGATTCGTGGCGGGAGCGACTATGGCCTTGCTGTCTATTTGGGGCAACTGAAAGCTGACAGTCTATCCGGTCAGACCGCCGACTGTGGTGCCGGGCCCAATTCTTGCCCGGGTGCTGGCGACCTGGTCTTCCCCACACAGACGTGCGACACATCGACCGACTGTCTCAACGCGTTCGGCGAATCGGGCCCCAACTGCATCGCGGGCGTATGCAACTACGCGTGGATCAACACGCAGCGATCGGATTGGGCACTCTCCGACGCAGGGTGTTGTACGTCGGCAGATTGTGGGGTAACAGATCCAGCAGGCCCAGTATGTTTCGGCGTGATTGATTATCTAAACGACGGCATCGCGCGCCCGGACGACGGAAGCACACTCTACGCCGCCACCTTCGCGATCGACGTCCCGAGCGATGCGAAAGGCCTTTATACAATCCGATGGTTGGGCCCTGGGATCATCACATACCTGGGCAACGACTGTCAGGGCCAGCCCCCGGACTGCGATTGGTGGTTTTTCTCCATCTTCCCAGGCGAACTTTACGTTGAAACAGGCGCGTGCTGCCTGAATTCCGTCCAAGG
>JAJRUK010000132.1 GCA_024277835.1 Planctomycetota bacterium
CGTTGGGCGCGATGATTCCGTACCCGCGCGAAAGGAGGTATTGATAACTGCGATTGAAATAAGGTCGGTACTGCCCCTCGGGGCCACCGTGATACTGCACGATAAAGGGTATCTCGCTGCCCTTTTTGTAGTTGCTGGGAAGATACAAGAACGCCGGTATCTTCTCGCCGTCGAACGACGGGTAGTGAACAAGCTCGGGCAGGCGAAACTTTGACAGGTCCACGCCCTGCGTATCGGCGACGGTCACTGCAACACCCGCCTCGTCTGGTTTGTTCATGTTCCATTTGTAAATCACGCCCGGCGTCTTTGCGTTGTTGAGTGAATAGAGCATGTATTTGCCTTGGAAATTGATATTGCCAACGATGCCCTTATCGAGCGCAGGCCCGGCGACCGGCGTGTAGTCGCTCGTGCGGCGAAGATGAAGTGTGCTGTAGCCATCCTCGTTGACCGCGACGGCGAGCACGGTCCGGTCGTTGTTGAGCGCGCCGCCATCGACCTCCCACCCGTTGATGTCGGAAAGTACCGGGCGCGGTTCGCGCGTTTTCGTATCGATCGCGTGAATGCTCTTGAGATCACGACGGTAATTTGTGTTGGTCAAGAAGTATCGATCGTCATACGAATACCCGATCGGATCAAACGACCACTTCTCGCGCTCGGGCGTGATTTCGCGTGCTTGCTGCGCGGCGACGGTCACCTCGAAAATCTGCGAAAAAGACGCGGAGTTGTACTTGCCGATCATCAGCTTCTCGCCGGTACGATCGTAATCGACGGGATAATAATACCCCTTCCCCTCGAAGACGGTCTGATGCGACTTCGTGTCGAGGTTGTATTGATAGACGTAGAAGTTCGACGGCGAGGTGTCGTTCGCACGATAGGCGAACGCCTTGGAATCGCGTCGCCAGGTGACACTGCCATAGACCGCGTTGGGGTCGGAGAACAGCGTCTCAAGCTTGCCGGTCTTGGTGTTCATCAAGAAAAGGTCAGCCTGTTCGCTACCGCCGACGCTGGCGGTGATGCCGATCCATTTCCCGTCGTCGCTGAGGGAGTATCCGCCGATCCCGTCCTCGAATGCCGTCAGTTTCACGGCGTCCTTTTGCGTCTTGCCCGGAGCGACCTTGTAGAGCTGACGAATCCCGTCCGGGTTATAGACGAAGTAGAGCGTGCCGTCCGGCGCGAGCGTTGCACGACCGGGCCAACGCATCTTGATGAACTGTGCCATCGTCGCGTCACCGGACGGCTCGGCGAACGCTGGTTGAATAAGACCTGCCGACCAAGCCGCCGCGACTACAAGAGTAGCCGCGATCCATGTGTGTATCCGCCGAGTTGCCCTGTTGTTTTTCGCTTGCATCGTTTGCGCCTCCGGGTCAAGTTATTACGAATCGCCGGGACGGTCCCCCGGCGGCGGGATGAGTTTACACCTGTGAGTGGGCGGGGGCCAGTGCTCTGGAGGTGGTTTGTTGCTTTGGATAGGGTGGCATGCCCACGCTTGCGTGGGCATGGGGTCGTCGATGCAGCTTATGTCGAGAGCATGGCCACGCGAGCGTGGACCATGCCACACAGTATTTGGTTCGCGAGCGTCTGCAGATCACGCCTGATACGATGCGGGGTCGTCTGTTCAAGTCGGGAAACAGAGGGATAATCACCCGAGTGTCTAGCGGCAAATCACTTCCGACGCCTCCGATTTCAGCGCCACAAGAGTTGCGCGAATCGAATGTATCATTCTTCATCGCGGCTGCGAGCGTTCTCGCGTTCTTTCTTCTGCTGACAGCTTTCAACAATCGTCCGATCGTGGATGAGGGACTTCACCTGCTGGCGGTGGAACGCCTTGTCGATGGCGACTGGAGCCAACCCGGTTTTCTTCCCATGCCGCTGACGTATCACCTTCTCGTTTACTTACCGGCGAAGGTTTTCGGCGTAGAGGTCTGGGTGCTTCGTTTGGTCAATACGGTCTTGTCCATCGCACTGCTTTGGATCGTTCAATCTATCTGGAGGGTTGAGAGAAGTAGTCGCGGCGATCGGTTGTTGCACTTCGCATGGCTTCCGATTCTCTTTCCGTTCACGGTGCTCGCTTATACCGAGGTCGCGTCGTTGGTGTTTCTGCTTGCGGGGGTTCTTCTTCATCTTCGCAAGAAGACCGGGTGGGCGGCGATTCCTTTAGCTATCGCTTGTCTGGTTCGGCAATCTAACATTGTATGGGTCGCTTTTGTGATTGCCTGGGGAGTGATGGAAGCGTGGAAAGAGTGTCGTTGTAAGCGAGACGGTGCTGCGCGCGCTATCGGTCATCGTGAAATCACGACGATCCTCTCTCGCGTTTGGCCTCAACTGATCATTCTTGTCGCTGCCGCCGCGTTCTTTGTTTTCAACAAGGGCTTCAACATCACTGCCGTCGAGGCGAATCGATTTCGATTCAACAGTGCGCAGTTTTACTCGTTCGCGCTTTTTCTCGTCGTGCTCTGGGTGCCGGTATGGGTGCCAAGCCTTGTCGCTGATTTCCATTCGATGAATCTGTGGGTTAAACGCAGGCCGGGGCTGGGCGGCGCAGTGATCTTGGTTTCTCTACTCGCGGCCGTGGGAGCAGTGGCGACGTTCTGGAACCCGCATCCGTGGAATCATAATCCGGACTTTTTGCGAAATTGGCCGCTGGTGTTGATGGAGCGGTCGATCTTATTACGCGGGATTGCGGCGCTCTTGGTGTTGGTTACGCTGCCGGGTTTGACTCGGCGCCTGTTGGAAGCACCGAACCGCTCGTTGCTGCTTCTAGCCTTGGCGTTTTCGTTGGTTTATCTTGCTCCGCATTCGCTGGTCGATCCGCGATACTACATTCTGCCGATGATCTTCCTGCAATTCTCGTCCGAGTTTCAGGCGTACGAGGCACGACGATTAACCATCTGGTACGCGACGGGTTCCGTCGCGGTGTCAGGGTACATCATCATCGCTGGAACCCGTGTGGGCGGGTTGTGGTAACACGTGCGTGGCATTTCGTTGGTGTTGAGTACCGATGACCCCCAGACTTACCTCTTGTTTTCTAACGACATCGAGCGAACTTTCAACCGAGCCAGTACGATCGCGATTGGCTTCAACGGGCTGCCCCACGGGCGCGAGGACGCGACCCCGGCTTCCGCCGGATGCCATTATTTTGTTACGGCGCGACTCGGTTCTGTCTGCCCATGTCGAACGGGGGTTTACACCGCCCGGCGTGCGAATCGGACAGCCTGCTTGAGCGGCGTAATGGCGGCGTCTGGGATCATCCCGAGATGTCGCACCGTGACACCGCGAACGTCCGCATCGACCGCCGCCTTGAGTGCGGCTGTCAGGTCCGCCGCCTCCCCTGCGACCGCAAGGGCTGCGGGGAATGCGATTTCTATCGAACCCTCGTTTTCTTCGGAAACATCCTCAAACTCTTCCAACGAGCCGACGAACACTTGAAGCGCCGCGGTCGAAGCGGCTGCGACGTCGCACATGTTCTCCTCGGCGAAGATCACCTCGCCGCCGCTTTTCGCCTGAACCGTCTCGAACAAACCCGCAACGGTTTCAAGATGTGTCGCCCAATAGGCGGGCATCGCTTCGTCCATCGCCGGCCCGGCGTCGTGGGCGCATTCATCCCGCGGTCCCCGGTCGATCGCGTCGCCGATAGTGCGCTGCACCGCGGCTTTGACCTCCGCAACATCGATCCCCTCGCGACCGGCGTTCGATGTACACGCGTCACAGAAACACCATGTCAAGAGGGCTTGCTCGACCGTATCGAGCAGAACCGCGTCGTAACTTCGCGGGATGCAGAGCAAATCATCGCAGCCGGCGACCATATCAGATACGACCAGCTCCGCGTCACCTTTGAGTTCCTGAAGCGACGCGGCGAGACAACCCGCGTAGGTCTGCACATCGGCGTGCGACGGGCAGAGACAATCCCTCGACTTCGCGCCAAGCGCATTGATCGCAGCAAACTCGCCATAACGATCCGCCATCCCCCCACCGCGAAGCACCGATGCCACGAAACGAACGGCTAACCCGTGATGATCGCACACGTCCAACGCTCGCCGCATCGAATCATGCTCGGTAGCGAAGTCTGCGATCGTCGGCTTACATCGCGACGCCTCGAAATCTGACTCCTGAGGCGCGTACAGAAGACCGCCGGACGATTGCACCATCCCCGCCCCCTTGTCGAATCGATTCATGGCTGAGAAGGGTGTCGCCGACGCCCAGAGTGCAACGCCGGTGATTCCGACCTCGCCGTGCAGACGCTCAAGGCGTTTCTCGCCGGCGGGCGAAATGACATCAAAGGGGTACGCTTCTACAAAGAATGGGAGCATGTCCGAGCTTTCGAAAAAAGTCCAAGTTTGATCCGTATTGGCAGCCATTCTAGCGGTCTGGCGTACTCAAACCACCCATCTGCGGAACGAAAATTGCTGGCAACAGATTTTCGTTGACTCGCGGCGGATCGATCCGTAGGATTAGGCAAGGGGAAAGTGTCGCTGCGGTTTTGGAGACAGACGATGGCGATCCGCTTTTCAAATATCCTGCTGCCGACGGACTTCTCTCAGGTCGGCGAACCGGCGACGTGTTACGCACGCGAACTCGCCCAGACCTTCGACGCACAGCTCCACTGCATCCACGTGGTCGATGACGCCTATCAGGCGTGGAGCGCGATTGGCCCGGAAAGCCTTCCCATGGGGCCACCCCCGGAAGAAATGCTCGAACTCGGTCGTACGCGCATGGAGAAGTTCTGCACCGAGGCGTTTACCGACCTGAAAAAGAAGCCGATCATGCACATCGCCTATGGCCGACCGTTTGCAGAGATCATCGGATATGCTCGTGCGAATAACGTCGATTTGATCGTCATGGGCACACACGGGCGCGGAGCGATTGCGCACATGCTCCTCGGCAGCACGACGGAGAAAGTCGTGCGAAAGTCTCAGTGTGCGGTCCTGACGATCCGAACGGGCGATGAGCCGTTTACGATGCCGTAGCGGCACCACATACCAAGACCGCCCTTGCCCATCGCAACGTGACGCAAGCTGCTGGTTGTGATACGCTCGCGCTAGCAGCCTTTTGAAAAACGAAGTTTTTCTATGTGGCACCGGTTTGTAACCGGTGCTAGACCCCGGGGCTGTAGATATCGCACCGGTTAGAAACCGGTGCCACACTTTTTCAACGGCTTGCCAGGGGCTAAGCGGTGTAATACGCCGACGTCGCTGGCGAACAAGAAGCCGACCTCAAAAAGACGCAACATGGACACGCGCACTGAACCTCATACACGAACCCACATCGCCGAACGCGTACGCGCGAGCGGGATGTCCGCAGCCATTGGCGCGGCGTTCCTGTTGTACTTCGGTTTTAACCAGATCATTCTCGTAGATTTCGCAACTTTGGATGGCAAGGTTTGGTGGGTCTTCAACTATACTCTCCAGATCGGCGGCATTTGTATGGCCGTGGTCTCCCTTCTACTTTTCATTGGTCTTCGATTGGCGCTACTGGCAGATGGGGTTGTTTCCGTACTTGTTGGAGCCCTGCTTGTGCTTACTGGCATCGGTATCTTCTTTGGTGGCGACACACTACAAGCGCTGATAAACGTCGCCTGCGGGTACATGTTCTATTCGTCCGGGGTGCAAAATGGTCGGGACTACTTTCGGTTGACCAAGCGCGCGACGCGGCCGATTGCGGATCGTGATTATCCAACGCCCGCGATGACGGAAGCGGAACCTCAAACCGTGTCACCGGGGCCTGCAGTCGAAGAACGAATCGCACCAGCGCGGGCGATCGAGACATTCGCGCCTGAACCGCCCGCACCTGTACCAGAACCGGTTGTCGATGCCAACACGAACCTCGACCAAAATCACCAGCCCGACATCGACCCGGCCCCTGCACCGCCGGGCGGGTATCTCGCGTCGTTCGCCAAGAAAGATCCGCCTCAAGACTCGTAACCTGTAGGGCATCGTTCGCCAACGA
>JAJRUK010000133.1 GCA_024277835.1 Planctomycetota bacterium
GAGCGTGTTGTAAAACTCGTCCGACTCGGGCGACTGTTGAACGAGCGGTCTCATGATTTCGATGACCTCGGCGTACCGCTCGCCAAGCAGTGCTCCGGCCGCTCTTGAATGGGCTTCATACGCGCCGACCATGTCCTTGGGATCGCGCTTCGGGTCGGTGTTGTCTGAATCGACCGCCGAGGCGGCCCCGCCGACGTAACCCAGCGCTTCCAGGTTGTTCAAAGCGTTCGCGCTCGACGCAGAGACGGATTGCGAACGAGGGAGCATCTTCTCTCTCATCGCCATGAGCTGTTCGTGCAGGTCCGACGCGACCGATGGGTTTTGCTCGATGACGTTACGTTGTTCCAGAGGATCGGTGGTGCGATCGAACAGCTCCCCACGGGGCGCATCGATGTATTTCCACTGTCCGGTTGTAATGGAGTGCAGCGGTGCCCATCCAAACCCCAAAAGAGGGTACTCGCTTTCTCCGTAGACCGGAGCGTGTGCGTCTGTCTCGCCGCGCCAGATGGGTGCGAGGCTGATCCCTTCCAGACCGCTATGTTCCTCCCAGCCCAACAGATCGACGATCGTCGGGAAGACATCGATCAAACCGACCGGGGTATCGACCGCGGTTTCGCCCCTCGCGTGGCCGGGGAAAGAGAAGATCAACGGAACATGCGTCGTCGCATCGTAGATGAAGAATCCGTGCTCGGTTTCCTTGTGCTCTCCAAAGGATTCGCCGTGGTCGCCCGCGATGATGACTAGCGTATTGTCACGCCGTCCGGTTTCGCCCAGCCACTTCACCAGGCGATCGACCTGCGTATCCACAAAGGCGATTTCGCCGTCGTAGGGATCGTCGAATGACTCGCGGAACGCGCTCGGCGGGGCGTAGGGATAGTGAGCGTCGAAGTAATGGACCCACGCGAAAAATGGTTCGTCGGCATCACGCGCGAGCCACTCAATCGCGGCGTCGGTTGTGCGATTGGCCTTTCGTTCGATAGCGCTGGTCGAACCGAGATCGTCGTTGTACTCGTCAAACCCGCGGTCCAGACCGTACCCCGAATCCAGGACCAATGCGGAAACGAACGCGCCCGTGCGATACCCTTCGCCCCGAAACGTCTCCGCCAGCGTCGCAATGCCCTTGCCAAGGGCGACCCCGTTGACAGGAACCCCGTTCGTGGGCGGATAGGTTCCGGTCATCAGGGATGAGTGCGACGGGAGCGTGAGCGGAACTTGACAGTACGCGCGCCGGAACAACACGCCCGATTTGGCGAGTTTGTCGATGGACGGTGTTTTGGCGGCGGCATTCCCGTAACAGCCAATCCTGTCCGCGCGCGTCGTATCGAGCGTGATCACAAGGACGGATGGGCCGTGGGACGGTTCGGGTTGGGTCGATTCTTTGTTACGATCGCAACTACAGAGCAGGAGCGCAAGGATCGCAGCGAGGCCCACGCGGTTGCCAACTCGGTCACACATTCCTTCTATGATCGTCTGAAGTAGAGCATTCCACAAGGAAGGCCGGAACCGGACGCGGCATAGATCCCGCGGCTTTCCCTCTGACGCAAGGTGGTGGCGAGTTTGGCTAACAGCCTGTTGAAAAAGTGTGGCACCGGTTTGTAACCGGTGCGATTTCTCCTGTTGCGGGGTCTAGCACCGGTTACAAACCGGTGCCACATAGAAAAACTTCGTTTTTCAACAGACTGCTAACGCGAGGACGTCGCCTTTACGGGGACAGCGGCTCGGTGTCGAAACACAAGCGTTGCAAGGACGACGAGGCTGATGCACATCACGGCGAGTCCCCATGCGGAGGCTGCCGGTACGTCGCCCTGAGGGAAGACGCGGTACGTGCGGTTGACGGTCAGGTCCGTAAGCGTTCGCGTAAACCCGCCGGGCCACGTGACGACGACCTCGTCAACAGTCGTCGCGGCGTCAAGTCCAAAGTGGACGGTGAACTCGTTCTGTCCCTTGTAGTTGTTTCCGCCAGCGAGAATCTCGCGCATCTGCCACACCGATCCGGTCCGCACACGGACATGCGCCCCGATCGCGAACCAGTCATCGCCCTCGCCGACGATGGCGAACTTGATCCAGTTTCGAAGCTCCCCTTCGTGGTTGATGTAGAGCTTCAGAGCCTCATCGTTGTTCTGTACGAGTAGGTCGATGTCGCCGTCGTCATCGATGTCCGCGATCGCAATTCCATACGACCGCCCAGGGTCCGCCACGCCCAGCGCAAGCGCAATATCCGTCGCGGGCCACGTTCCGGTTTGAGTATAAAGCTGATTCCCCGTGATCATGTCGCAGATGTAGAGGTCTTGATACCCATCATTGTCATAATCGAAGAAGGCTGCCCCCCAACCAAACGAAAAGGCCTCGACACCAGCCGCGGCGGCGGACTCGGTAAACGTACCGTCGCCGTTGTTCATCAGGAGTTTGTGCCCGGTCGTGATGTTCGCACAGAATATATCCTGGTACCCGTTCCCATCAAAGTCCCCAACCGCGATACCCATCGAATCTATCGAAACATCCGTTCCCGACGGCTTGCTGATTTCCAAAAATGCCCCAGCGGTGTTTTCGAAAAGGCGATTGGTATGGCCGGTCGTCGTGCCTTTGTCCGTCGAGATATACAGATCGGCATCAGCGTCGTTGTCGAAATCGAGGAACAAAGCTTGTAGCGTTAGGCTCCCAGTATCCGCGACGTCTACGCCAAGGGTGGCCGCGACTTCCTCGAATGTGCCGTCTTGCTTGTTGCGGTAAAGGCGGTTGTGGATCGGGGGCGATAAATCCGGCGGGACGATGCTTCGATTACTCAAATAGATATCCGGCCAACCGTCGCCATCGTAGTCGCCCCATGTGGAACCCATGCCATAGCCAGCGTCGTCCACACCCGCAGCCACGCTCGTGTCCGTGAATTGGAAGTTGCCGTCGTTGTGACACAGGACGTTCGTTACGAGAAAGCTAGAAAAGTTAGAAAAGTACAGGTCGAGCTTCCCGTCGCGGTCATAATCCGCGGCGACGACTCCGGAGAAGGCTGTGATGGCGGGAATCCCACTTCCAGCGGACCGATCGACGAACATCCCGCCGCCAGTGTTCTCGAAGACCCCGACGACCCCATCCGCTCGCCCGACCGCGACGACATCAGCGTCGCCGTCTGAATCAAGGTCAATAAACGCGACCCCCGCGCCCAAGCTGGGCGTCGTGACCGTGGTGTACACGAGCCCTCTCGCTGTCGCCTCTTCCGTGAACGGTACAGCGCCGTGCGATGTGTAATCGGTGGTAAGCAGACCGAGAAGAATCGAGCAGGGCAGTACGCAGCGTCGCATTGCAGAAAGTCCGCTATTGTTCATCGCTTTTTTCTCCAAGTCGCTCTAAAGACGTTGCGATTTGCCCTGCGGTGAGCGGATCGTCTCGCGCGATCGCCCGCCGGACGGGGTGGCGGCGCGAAGTGCGAACGCCAACACCGTACGATCGCCATACTAGCAGGAATCGGGTGCCAACTTCAACCAAAAAGTTGGCGAACGTGGGAAGGCCCAACCGGCGCTCGCGAAATCCGTGCGACGCCCTGTGCGCGTCCCAGTGGCCCGATCTTAGCGGTCCACGGCGGCGGATAAGTCTAAAGAAATCATGGTTTGAGACGGCACGTTTGTCGCATTATTTCAAGTGTCGCTTGTTCTTTGTCGAGAATAATTGGTTTTCGGCCCTCAGAGGGGGTATTTGGCGCGGGGTGGCCCGCGGGGACCGTTATAAGGAAAAAAAGTTTCTTTTTCGTTGCAATTTGGGACGTGATTCGCTATTTTGACGATATGCCTTGACGTCTCGGCGGGCCGGTGTGCGGTTTGTTGGGCGGTGGCAGAGGAGTGGTGGCGAGTTTTATTAAGGCCGGCGCGAGTCGGCAGCGTCTTTATTCTCGGCACCAAAGTTGGATGGGAAAGTGTCTCTAACTGATTCCATTTCATGGCTGAAGCAGCGCGAGCGCGATGCTCGTGTGGTTAAACCTGTAGAGGGTTGGCGAGTTCGCTCTCTGGCAACGCTCGCGGTCTGCCTTTCGTTGATCGGCAGTGCGTGGTTGCTATCGATGGAGATTGGTTCCGCAAGTCGCTCGCTGGTTGGTATGTTCACGCTTCTTCCGCTTCTTGCGGCGATGCGTGTGTTCTCTCCGGGCAGGGCGATGTTGTGCGGCTCGCTTTGGGGCGCGAGTCTGTTTGTGTTCTTGGCGGTTGGGGCTAGCCCGCTCGTTCCTGTTGCGGTTTCTTCTCTTGTGCTTTTGACGGCGATTCCAGCAACGTATGCGTTTGTTCTTGTTTGGCTTTCGCGTCGGTACGGTTTCAATCCGTTGATGCTGGCTTTTGGCTGGGGTCTTGTCGAGCTTTCGCTGATGCCGCTCGGATTACAGGGCGGTCTTCTTGGAAGCGCGGTTGGGTTTCAGTCGGGCAGTGCCTTGCACCTCGTACAGGGCGTCCTCGGGTATGTTTGCATCGCTGCGATCATTGTCGCGGTGAACGGCCTTGCTCTTGCTCTTCTTGGTTGTGCTTACAAGCGGGTTTGCGGTACTGCACGCGTGGTTCGCCGATCTTCTTGTGTTCAGCGGCGGTTCTTCCCTCTGGAAGTTCCGATTCATCTCCTGTCTGTGGCCAATCTTGGGCGACCCCGCGCTCCGCCGGTCTAGGCTTTCACCGCTCCAGTCCGCAGCTCTTGTTGCGGATTGTGTTGGCGGTACGTGTCGACCGCGTGTTTTTGTTTTATTAACGATTTCGATGAATTTGTATGCTTCTGCTCGCGATGTGCGGGTGAAGTGGTGAGTAGTCAAGGAAAGAAGGATTTATTATGAAGCTTTGGAAAGTATCAGTACTCTTGGTCGCAGCGGCCATGTTCGCTGTACCGGCGAACGCGCAGGACAGTTGTACTACGGCGGTTCCTAACTCGACGGCGGTAGACCCCTGCGGCGACACCGATCCGACTGGTCCGCTTGGTTTCTGTGCGGCTGGTAGTGGAACTGAGGATGTTTGGGTGACCTTTGTGGCGACGGCAACTGAGCACCGCGTCCGCACCGACCTCAACTCTCTCGGGACCGACTCGGATTACGTCATCTTCTCCGGCGACTGCGCCGGTTTGACACCGATCGGCTGTAGTGAAGATATCGCACCTGGAAACTACCTGGGTGATACCTGTGTTGGCGGTCTGACGATCGGCGACACCTACACCGTTCAGGTTGGCGGTTGGGGCGGCTCTTGTGGCCCGTTCACGGTTGACGTTGAAGCGGCTACGGGGACGACCTGTGGCGACAACATGGTGAGTTGTGTTCCTGGTGCGGAAGAGTGCGACGGAACTGACGACGCAGCCTGCCCGGGACTTTGTGTCAACTGTGTATGTCAGCTTCCCTGCCCCGACACCTGTGCGGGTGCAATCGATGTTGGTTCCGCTGGCTCGGAGACCCGCGTAGACCCGTGCTGCGACACGGACCCGACAGGTCCGCTGGCTGGAGCGTGTGGCCATAGTAGTGGTACCAACGATGTTTGGCTGAGCTTTGTGGCGACACTGACCGAGCATCGGATTCGCACCGACGTCCAGTCCAACGGAACCGACTCGAGTTTCGACGTGTACTCTGGGACTTGCGGGAATCTGACGCTGATCGCCTGTAGTGAGGACGACGGCGCAGGTTTCCTCGGCGACGTCAACGTCGGCGGCTTGACCATCGGCGAGACCTACCTCATTCAGCTCGGTAGCTGGGCCGACGGCTGCGGCACGTATGCCGTCAACGTCGAGCCGGTGTTTGGTGGTGTTTGTGGCGACGGGATCCGTTCACCGCTCACAGAAGACTGTGACGGGGCCGACGACGGTCTCTGCTCCGGACTCTGCGGAACTGGCGATGCTGCTACTGCCTGCAGTTGCCCAACTCCGGTTTGCGGCAACGGAACTCAGGAAGTTGGCGAGCAGTGTGACCTTGGCGCTGGCAACGGCGCGGTTGGCTGCATCATCCCTGACTGTGTTTGCACCGGCGACTGCAAGATCGCTACCGACATCGTCCCGGCCGTCTCCGAATGGGGTCTGGTTGTGATGGTTCTGATCGGTCTCGCTGCTGGTACGGTGATGTTTGGCCGTAAGCGCGTTGCGACTGCGTAAGTAAGTTTGAAACTGCGACATCGGTAGACACTGTCTGCTGATGGGGCAGAAGAGTTTTGGAACCGGGTCTGGATGGTTCCCGACAGCGAAAGTTGTCGGTGCCATCTGGGCCCGTTTCCTTTTTTACGGATCGAAGAATCGACGTGTCTCGCGATGCGGCAGTCTCGGCAACCCGCAGATCGTAGCCGCGCGTCGAGGTGGTTCTTGCGGTGGCGTCTAATCAAGGTGCTGGATGGTCAACGAGGCTCTTCTTGGTCCGTACGACGCCAGTAGCGCTGCAACGCCCTCCCTTGGTACAGGTGGGAACGGAAGAACAAGCCCGCTGTGGTTCAGCGCGATCGCTAAAGCCTACTTGCTCTCGTCGATCGCGGGGAGAACCGCCTGCTGTTGTTTGCCGCGGATGATCCGTTCCCAGTCACTGGAGCGAAAGGTGACAACGATCCAAAGCAGGACGGGCGCAACAAAGCCGGTCGTGGGGGAGACATTAATCACTTCGTTGGCTCGCTTGAGGATCGTGAGCGTTGTCTCGGCAAGGTGGTATTGCTGCCACGGTGTATCGTTGCTAAACCAAATCCCGATGAGAAGCAGAAGTCGCAGGTAGATGAACGCGTGAATCGCGATCAAGCCCAGCAACAGCGCCAATAGCCGCCGTCGCCAGGGGACTGACGAAGCGATGATGAGGGCGACGATCTCGATGGTCGGCAGGTAGCCCAGGAATCGGGGGCTGATGCTGCTGAATCCGATCCTACGGTCGCCCTTGACTCCCGTTGTGATCTCTGAGTCGGTCGTGCGCGTCGGTTTCTCAAGCGGTAGGAACTTCACGACGCCATGGGGTCCGAAGTTGTGAAATGCGGTTTGTCCGGCAGAGCGGAATGCTTTCGAGTACGCTTCCTGGAGGCCCGGCCAAGGGATTGAAAGCAACCCGTATACAACCGCGAACAGGACGATGGCGCGACCCGTTGACAGGACCGTGATGACGACCTCGCGCAGACCGCGCTTAGCTGTTTGCATCAGTCCGCACCGAACCCTTCAACTGCTGCTGCCGCGCCCAGACAAGCCAGAAGACGATCGGCATAGCGATAAAGACCATCTGCCAAAACTCGACGTGAACCCACTCGAAGGCGCTCTTCCAGAGCGCACCCACGTAGTAGAGGCTTACGAGACGAAACAGGTTGATAAACAGGATGATGGCGACGCCGATCGCGATGGCCTTCGCCTTTCGCCAGCGGGAGGCAAGAACCGGCGACGCGGCGACGAAAAACGCGAAGAAGACCGCCGGTTGGATGGCGTCGCAGCCACGTTTGATCCCGAGCGAGAACTTCGGGGATCGGATTGTGAGGTCGTCTACGGTTACGCCTTGCTCGCCAAAGTATCTCAGGACAGTGGCTGTCGTTTCTGCATTGATCGCCAGGTATCCGTCGAAGTACCGGCTCCACGCTTCTTCCTTTGGGTTGGAGAGCCATCCATAAAAGAACGCATTGAAGGCGATCAGTAGGACCACCATGATCAGCACGAACTTGAGGACGGGCAGTTTGCCGCTTGGGCGGGGGCGGCGAGCGCTTTGCCCTTGTGGCTGGGGATCACTCTTTTCGGATGGGTCCGGCATGTTTTGCTTCCGATGAATTGTCGAGCTTCGGCCAACGTGCCGGTACCAACGTCTTTCCCAACGGTCCGCCGCAGGGTGCCCGCGTATGTTACTGTGTTCCTACCGTTTCCGGCAAGTCGCCCGGTCTGTCGTGGGTGAACGACGCCTCGTGAGTTCTATCGGATTGTCGATCGGCTTGGCCATAGTGCGGGTTCCAGGCGACCGTACCGTCCTTGAGGGCGACGTCGATTCTGGTCCCCAAGGTTCGGCTTGTCGGCGGGCAGCTGATCGAACGCTGGTTCCGTGAGATTACAACGAAACGTATCCGCCGTGGCAGCTTCCGAAGCGTCCGAATGTTGGAGCAAGCCATCTACGACTACA
>JAJRUK010000134.1 GCA_024277835.1 Planctomycetota bacterium
CTCGGGCGGCGGTCGCCAAGGCGCTGAGTTTTTATCTCTACGCCGTCCACTATAACAACGCCAAACCGCCCGAACGCGTGGCGAGCCTGGAGTTCCATAAGGTCATGCGAGATCTGGGGACGATCGACGCACCGCCCGCGTTTGATGTGTGGCGTGCCCAATTGACCTACTGGATTCAGCGTGATGTGGTGAACGCAATTGTCGAGTTGAACGACGAAGCAGGCGTCGAAGCAAAAAAGGCCCACCTTCCACGATGGGTCGGAACGATGGCGGTCAAGGAGCTGACGTCCGTCCGCGTTTCTGAATATGTTCCAGCCGAGGGCGAGCTAACCGCGCTAGCACCCCCCGGAGGATCCACGGAAGCCTTGCCACCGGGAACCGGCTAGTCGGTCTTCACCGGAGACAGATCGGGGGAGAACTTCGAGGTTCTTCAGTTCTCGGTAAAACTCGTTATGGACCAGCGAGACATTGGCCGGCTGATCGACAAAATCTGCCGCAATCGATTCCACACGCTCGTGCGCGCCGCGTACACAGCCGTCCCCGTGAACCGCGAATTCAAGGGAAAAATCTACGGATCAGAGCCAGCGGTCAGCGTCGTTCTCGACTTTGAAACGATCATGCTGGGCGAGGTCTTCAGACCCATGATCCCTGCGGAAACTTGCGAACTGTACGAGATTAACTGCCCCGAGCGTGAAGTGGCTGAAGAAGAAGGCTAACCAGCCAGCAAGATCGACCGAACGAATAAAGTATCAACCCAGGAACGCGTAAATGGCAAAACAGCTAGTCAATCCCATTGAACGACACGTCGAGAAAATCGTCGTTGCGATTTCCGCTGCCGCACTACTCGGCGCGGCGGCCCTCTTGTTGATCTCCTCGCCGAACAAACTCGAACTAGGCGGTGCGATGGTTACGCCGACAACGATCGATAAAGCCGTGGCCAGTCGCGCGGAGGAAATCCGGGACAGGATTCACAGGCACAAACCCACCTCCGTTGTTCCAGAACCGCTCGCAGACGAGTTCGTCGCCGCCACCCAGCAGCCACCGGCGTCCGTATACGTGGCCGCCGCGCCAATTCTCCCGCCAGTTCCCCAAATCGACCCGCCGATTACGAAGGTTGCTGACTTCACATTGGTCAGAGTCGTTACGCCCG
Organism: Planctomycetota bacterium; assembly: GCA_024277835.1. GTDB lineage: Bacteria > Planctomycetota > Phycisphaerae > UBA1845 > UBA1845 > JAJRUK01. The sequence goes on from JAJRUK010000134.1 coordinate 1,151, forward strand.
CCAAACCCGCGGTGACAAGTGGTCGGAGTACCGTTGATCTTGGAGCCGAAACCGGCAACACTCTTTTCCGACCGCTCGACTGGGCAACGGTCTCGGCCATTTTTGATCGTAAAACTCAAAGCGATCTGCAAAAACACGCATACGGCGCCTCCAACGGCGTCATTTACATCGCCCCACCGGAGATTCAGCGGCGTTCCCAACGACCGGATGGCATGTGGTCTGACGACGACTGGACGCCCATCTCACCCGCACCAACAGGCCTGCCGCTGCCGCTGCCGACACTAGAGGTTGAGGACGGCGCGAACGGACCCATGATCCAACTCGAACAGAGAAAAGACCTCGAACGGGTTCTGTTCGAGTTGACCAGCACCGTCGAGCATCGCGACCGGCTCCGCCCGCTATTCCATACGATCGTCAACGGCGACCCTTGGAGCTTTCCGGTCCTCACGACGTACACCGACGTCCTGAAGCAGGACGACGAGCTGTTATTCCCAGATAAACCGCCGTCAGAGAGCATGGACGACATCTACGAACTCCTTGGCGGCGGCGGCGAAGCCGCAGCAGCAGCCGACCTCAGCCCTGCTCAACAAGCCGCGGCAAATATGCAGCTAGCGAAGGACACACTCGCTCGCGCAAAGAAGGAACGCTCGAAGTACGATGCGCGTTCTGCCAGTAACCTCTTTTTTGAAATCCAGCAAGATCCCGCCGCCAACGCGGGTATGCGCAACGAAGCCAAGAAACTACTCCAGGAGGCAGAGCAGCTTGTCAGTCAGTTCGAGCGAGCCGAAGTGACGGGCCGCGGAAACCAGGCTGGTGGTCAAGCACCCGGCGACGCATCCGGTGCCCCCGCACGACAGTTACTCCCGACGCAGCAGCTTTGGGTTCACGACGGGCGCGAGGGCAGCATCCAGGGCGGAAAGACGTACCAGTACCGAATGAGGTTCCGTATTTATAACCTGTTTGCGGGCGAGGCTGGCAAATTTGAGGATCCCAACGACGCCACCAAAGTCCTCGTCGCCAGCGATTGGTCGCCCCCTTCCGATCCGATCTCCTTTGAACCTTGGGAAGCCTATTTCGTGACCGCCGAGGATAAGACGAAAGTTCAGGCAGGGTTTGAATTCTTCCGGTGGTTCTACGGGGCTTGGGTCAAGTCGCGACGCCACAAGTTCGGTATTGGCGACACCGTCAAGGTAGCCCAAAAAACCACCGTGCCCAGCCTCCTGACGCCCGGTAAATCGGATAGCGTCGAAGTCGAATACAGCGCCGGGGCGACCGTACTGGATATTGATTTCACACGCGCGTATCGCGAACGCCGCAAGGGGAGTAGTCCCGGTGGTGTACGATTCGCTGCCCCCCGCGACGAGACGGCTGTTGTCTTAGTTGACGCCAAGGGCCAACTGACAGAACGGATGGTCCGGCGTGACAAGAACCACCCGGGCAAGAAGGCACTTGCCGACAAGACCTACAAAGGCTCGCGTTAAGCCTATTTAGACAAGATTTAACGAGGAACGGGCAAACCCGATGGCGGACTTTGTGAGGCAATATAGGTGACGCGCAGGGTTGCGGGGGCGGGTCTAAGACCCTAGAATTCGCCCCGTCTGTCCCATGCGGTGGCGCGAATGGGGTTGGCCGCTTCGTGCCCCAAGCCTCGCGGATTCCGGTACGAAGCGTTACAGGATTTTGGATCGGGAGCGAATATCCCTCGATCGTTCCCTTTAATTCAGGCGGTTTCGATAGCAAACCGCTCGACACGCAGGAGGAGTTTCCCTTGCAAAGCAGGTTATTCTCAAGAGTTGCGGTACCAATGCTCGCAATCATGCTCGTCGGTGCGTTGCCCGGCGCGACGGTTCTTGGCCAAGATAGCGCCGACGACCTCTCCCGCGCCGTTCGACTCTTCGAGCAGGGCGACTATCTTTCGGCGCAGGAGGTGCTCGCATCGCTCGATCGAGACACCCTGTCCGGCGATCAGCAAACCCTCCGGGATGACTACCTTAATCGAACGCAGGCAGCGTTGCAGCAGCACGAGAAGGCGCTCCGCGACATTGAAGACGCAGAGACCGCAGCCGACGCTGGCGAAAGCGACCGCGCGATGGAACTGGCTGGCGATGTCCTCACCAATGATTACGCCCCTGAAAACGTTCGCAACGCTGCACTCGCACTGCAGCGACGGCTCGGCGGGGGCGAAGTTGCTCAGGCAGACGGCGGATCACAGCACCCGGTCGAAAGCGGATCGCATGAAGACATGGACCACGCTCGCACGCTCACTGCAGAGGGCAACGAAGCCCTGAGCGCCGGGCGCTATGACGAAGCGGAAAGACTTTTTCAACGAGCACTTCAGGTGGTTCCGGGACATCCCGACGCGGTCAACGGACTGCGTGAGGTTGCTCTCCAAAAGCAGAATATCTCCGGATCGCGGGCAGACGACTTGCTCAATCAGATTCGCACGCAGGACGCCATCCGCTGGCAGCGCACGGTCGCCCAGTATCGTGATGTCGAGACCTCCACGCGCAACTTCGTCGCAAGCGAGCAGTTTGACGAGGCGAACCAGTCGCTTCTTCGGGCACGGCAGATTGTGGATGCCGGTCGCAGCTTTGCGGACCCGCCCGCAAAGTACGAGAGCTTGAGCAACGAATTGGAGGCGCTCGTTGCGTGGGTGTCGAATCAGGAACGCGAATACCACAACTTGAAGGTTGAACAAACTCGGCGACAGATCGAACAGCAGCGTCAGGAGCGACTTCGCCAGGACCGGGAAAACCGTTCCCGCCAGGTGGATGCGCTGATGCAGCAGGCGATGCAGCACCGCAAAGACGGCGACCTCGACTCCGCGGTTGCAGTACTCCGCCAGGTCACCGTGATCGACCCAAAGTACGACCCGGCGCGCTGGATCATGGACGACCTTGAGGAACTGACGGCCCATCGCTCCAACTTCGAGATCCGAGAAGAATTCTACAAGCAAAGTCGAAAGGCGCTCCTTCAAGTTGAGGAAGCGAAGATTCCGTGGCATCAGGAACTGCTCTATCCAAACGATTGGCCGGAACTCTCAGCGAGGCGTTTGTCCCCCGGCGGTGGATCGGCGACCGTGAACAACCAACTGTTCGCTTCACTCGACAAGCCCGTTCGAGCGGACTTCAACGGCGAAGCGCTACAAGGCGTCCTTGAGACTCTCGCCCGCGATCACAAAATCAATATCACCGTCAACTGGGCGGACATCAAACTTGCTGGAATCGACAGGGACACAGCGATCGACCTCTACTTGCCTTCCGAGATTTCGCTCAAACGCGTTCTGACGGAGGTGCTGGAGCAGGCCAGCGGGAACAAGACCCCCCTTGGATTCGACGTTGTCGATGGCGTCTTGAAGGTCGCCACCCGTGCGAAGCTCGACCAAGAAACCTACACGGTCGTCTACCACATCGAGGATCTCCTTCAGGAAATCCCGATGTTTACCGATTCACCGCTTCAAGACGAAATGAGACCGAGTCGCCAATCCAACGCTCTGAATATACCCGCTTTGCAGGCGCCTCGCTGGGACAACGGGGATGTCGAAGCTGACGAAACGGAGCAGGATCCCGGTCGATCGCGGCGCATCAAAAAGATTATTAACTTGATTCAGGATACCGTTGCACCGCATAGCTGGCGCGCTCGCAACGGTACGATCGGGTCGATTGCGGAAATCAACGGCCAACTCGTCATCACCCAGAACTCTGCCTCACAGCTTCAGGTGCAAGACCTTCTCAGCTCGCTCCGGGAGCAGCGTGCGATACAGATCGCTGTTGAAGCGAGATTCGTCACCGTTTCGAGTCATTTCCTCGAAGAACTCGGTATTGACATTGATGTCGTGCTCAACAACGGGAACGCTGGTTTCGACTTTATTGGGAATGGCGGCGGCACCGCACTGACCGACCCGGTTCTTGGAAGTGCGCTGCTTCTTCCGCGAACCTTCGGAAGAACTGGATTCACGCCGGCCGTACCCGCTCTTGGGGTAGTCAACGCGGTCGGACCCGCCATCAATCAGCCATTCACCGCAACCGCCCTGATCCCGCAGGGCACTGGCGGCGGCGGGAGCAACCTCACTCCGGTCCCAATTACCTCGCGAGCGTTGAGCTTCACGAATCCTGCGAACATTGGTAGTGACGTCCCTGGCACTTTCGCAGGCACAGCGCTCGGTCCTGCATTTAGCCTGTTTGGTAGCTTTCTTGATAACATCCAGGTGGACTTCCTGATCCGCGCGACACAGGCTGACTCGAGGACCACGGTGCTAACCGCGCCTCAGCTCGTGCTGTTTAACGGGCAGCGCGCGTGGGTCGCGGTCGCGGTCAGCCAAGGATTCGTCAGCGAACTAAACCCTGTCGTAGGTCAGGGGGCTGTCGCTCAAGCACCGCAGACTTCGACAGTCTCGTCGGGTGCTTCGCTCGACGTTCAAGCAACCGTCAGCGCGGACCGCAGATATATCACGATGACGCTCCGACCCAGCCTGTCGCGACTTCTGGATTTGCAGACCATTCCGTTTAGTGGTGGTGCAGCCGGCGGCGGATTTGGTGGCGGTGGGGCTGCACTTCCTGCGTTTGTTCAGCTACCAACCCTTGCGCAGCAACGCCTCTCGACGACGGTGTCGGTTCCGGACAAGGGGACACTACTTCTGGGTGGTCAGAAGTTAGCCAGTGAAACCGAGATCGAAGCGGGCGTTCCGATCCTCTCGAAGATACCGATCTTCAAACGTGCCTATACCGCCAGCACGGTCATCAAGGACGAGCAAACGCTGCTGATCCTGGTGAAACCGAAAA
>JAJRUK010000135.1 GCA_024277835.1 Planctomycetota bacterium
AAATCGCTCACTCGATGATGTCTTGTTCGCGGTTGAGCGGCGTGAGATTCTTGCCGCGCTTGCCCGGGCTTCCGGTCAGCTGACAAAGGCTGCCGAGTTCTTGGGAATCTCTCGGAGTCGGCTGTATCGGCGCATGGAAGCGCTGGGCATTGAGCCGACGACCGTTCGCTTTGACTGGCGACCGTAAGAGATGTGGGGCCACGCGGTTGTTGGCAAAATGTGGTATCGGTTTGTAACCGGCGCCACATTGAAAAAACTCGTTCTTCAATAGACTGGCAGTCGGGGATGGGAGCTGGGAAACGATCGATTCTTCGCTTGCCATTGCATGTGCTGACAACCTTCCGCATATGCAGACGCTCCCGGATGCGTCGTGCGATCTGATCTACGCGGACCCGCCCTTTAATCAAAACCGACGAATGGGGCCAACGCAAAAAGGTGATACGTCGTTCGACGATCGCTTTGTCGGCGGGCTTGATGGGTACGTTTCTTTTCTTCGTCCGCGTCTTTGCGAGATGCGCCGATTGTTGTCGGAGCGCGGTTCGTTGTTTGTTCATTTGAACTGGCGAGCGGTTCATTACGTTAAGATCGAGCTTGATCGCATCTTTGGCGTTGACAACTTTCTCAATGAAATCATCTGGGGATACCGTAGCGGCTCGCGACCGGGTCGGTGGTTCTCGCGGAAGCATGATACGATCCTGGTGTACGCCAAGTCGTTGGGGAACCATACGTTCAACGTGCTTCGCGAAGGTGAGTATCGCACGCGCGATCTAAAGCGTTCAGCGGATGGGGTGCCGTACAAGGAGACTCGCAAGGGACCAATCTTTTTTCATCCGAACGGTCCCGCGATGACGGATGTGTGGAACGTGCCGATTCTTTCGACGGTGTCGCGCGAGCGGACGGGGTATCCTACGCAAAAACCCGAGGCGCTGCTGCGCCGGATCGTCCTTGCCTGCTCCAATGAGGGGGATACCGTGGCCGACTTTTTTTGCGGAAGTGGGACGATGCTTGTTGTGGCGCAGGAGCTTGGTCGGAAGTGGATTGGTTGCGATGAGAGTGCGGAGGCGGTTGCAATTGCGTCGGCTCGCGTGACTGCGGCCCGGGAATCTCGCCAACGGGCATGAGGGAGCGTTTTCGACGTGACATCATCGGAGGAAACGCTATTGCAACGGTGGGGGGTATCGCCAACTGCGAGTGTGTGGGTTGGCGGCAACAATCTCGACGCACGCCGTGAAGTTGAAGCGGTCGTGTCGTCGCTTCGAGCATCGCCCGATCAACCGATCGACTGTGCGTTCATCACGCCGACGGTTGTCGAGGAGGCTTCGTATTTTGCTGCGAAGCTCAGTTCACGATTCGTGTCTGGGGCGACGGTCTGGATCGCGTGGCCAGATTTGGATCATGAGGGCTTGACGGCAGTTGTCTCTGGTCTTGGTAGTGTCGGGTTTGAAGAAGTCGATCGTGTAACACTGTCGGATGACATCGTGACCGTCGGGTTTCGCAAGAAGGGGCAAACGGGTTTGTCTTAGTCAATCAACCGCAAGTCACAGCCACGCGGGTCTCGCACGTACCGGTCGATCATCCCCGCTTCGATTTTCTGATAGAGTTTCACGACGTGCCTGGGGTCATAGTCCTTACGCAAGTAGAGGCGGGGTGCGGGGACTTTCCATTGCGATTCTGTATGTAGTTCACCATCGCGTTCTAGGATGAAAAGGGATTTTTTCACTGCTTCGATCCCTGCGAGGATTGCTTTGCACCCGATCGTGTGGGGCATGTCGCCGGTTACGATTTTCGGTCGAGCGTGGCGGACGATGGGGCCACTGTCGATGCCGGCATCGATCAAGTGGATCGTCGCACCGACGTATTGCAGTTCTTCGTTGACCAGTGGGTAGAAATTTGTCGCGGTGCCTCGGTAGTAGGGCGATAGGCCAAGGTGCATGTTGAGCATCCGCCCGGGCCACCGCGCGATCAACGGTTCGCGAATTAAATTTGTTCCGTAGACCACGACCGTATCGACGTCCTGTGCGAGAAAGCTTTCAAGCGTCTCCGAGGTGTTGAGTTGCCCCGCGCAGATTTGCAGGACACTTGTTTTCGGGGTGCGCTCCACAAAGGCGGCGGCGTGACCGAAGAAGACTTCTTCCTGGATCGCTCGTTCCGCAAAATGATGTTCAACAATCCGTCGTTCGTCCGGGGTGAGGCCGTCAGGGGGTTGTGCGGCGGGGGAGTAGCCCGTTTCTTCGTAACCTATTGCCACAACGTCAAAGTCGTCGCAGAGGGCGTTGGCGAAGTACCGGTGTCGCGTGTCGATGCTTGTTAGGATTCCGATTCGCATACTGCCGCTCAGCGTACACGAAACGTGGACACGGGAAAGCGTGTCCAAGCGAGTGCGTTGAGCTTTCCTCGGTTTGCCGAGACAATGGGGCGATGAAATCGCCTCGGTCGTTACCTGTGATCATGCCCGAAGTGCCGAATCAGCGCTGGAGCTGTCATTCCTGCGGGGATTGCTGCAGGACGCTTGTGGGGCATCTGTTTCCGCATGAGCGAGAGCGTTTAGACACGGATGGTTGGGCGGAGAAGCTTGGCGTTGCGCCCTATGTGCGACTTGGCAGGGAATGGGTGCTCAATAAACGCGAGGACGGCGCGTGCGTCTTC